>CANTHI010000045.1 GCA_947653505.1 uncultured Eubacterium sp. | reverse complement strand
GAAGCGAAGTAGGTGTCGCGCCCGTCCGGTACCATAGACTGGAAGCAGAATGCCTGGAGCTTCTTACATTCTGGAAAAGTCACAGGCAGACAGGCCAACGTCTCCCATCCGGCGTCCGCGTAGCCAGTACGCAACACTTTTATGTAAATTGTTGCATCTGCTCTTAAATTCGCACCTATGGATCCGCTTCCCTCATCCAGCGTCCGGAATGCCAGTATATGCTATTCTGTTTTATCCAGGTTAGTATATCCGCATCCCCACAGCGTTCCTAATACTGAATCCCCTCCAAAACTTCCAGACACCTCAAAAGCTCTTCCCCATTTAACTCATCCCGGAGTGTATACAGCATCTTATCTACTACCTTTTGTGCGCTTTCCCGCAGCATATTTTTGATTTGTTCCTGTTCTTCCTTTTTTAATCCTGTCATAGCGCGCCCCATCCGCCAGCAGATTTCTTCTGCCGCCTGCCTGCCGACCTGCTGCATTCTGGGAATCAGATCCCTGCATGTATACCAGTCATGAAATTCCGCCAGTCTCTGCTCCAGTATTTTTTCTGCGGCCTTTTTTTGTCCGGACATCTCCTCCGTCATCCCGTCACTGGAAAAATCATCGATGTCATACAGTGTAACCCCTTCCAACCCGGCAATTTCTTCTTCCATGTCCCGTGGAACAGCCAGATCGATGAAGATCTGCTCCCTGCATTGCCTGCCTCTGGCCTGCTGCAAAAGTTCCCTGCGGATTGTCAGATTTGGGCTGACCGTCGCGGAAATGACCAGGTCACAGGACGGAATCTGTGCATACCGCTCTCCGTAATGAATCCTGCTGCAGCCTTTTGGAATCTCCACCATTCCGCTACGGTACTGACGCACTGTAACTGTTACCGACGCGCCTGCGGCGCGCAGCGTCTCTGCCGCCAGCTTTCCCATCTGTCCGTTGCCGATCACAAGACATTTTTTCCCTTCGAAGGAAAATCCTTTCTGCCGGATAGCCGAGAGTGCACTCTGTACCGCTGACAGATGTCCGTGCGCAGTCAGGGCTTTTGCCTTTACTTCCTTTCCCGCAGTCACTGCATGGCGGAATAATACTTCTAACAGAGTATCTGTACAATTCAGCTCACGTGCTTTTGTGGCAGCCTCCTTCACCTGTGTCAGAATCTGATCTTCACCCAGAATCCGCGATTTTAAACCTGCTGTCAGATAAAATAAATGGCGGACAGCTTCCTGCGCGCCGCGGATTCTGAAATAAGGCTCTGATACCCAGACAGGCTCCGGAAACGGTCTGGCCTTTTCCAGCAGCATAAACAGACTGCTTTCCCAGCCCTCTTCACATGCGTCTGTACTGACATACAACTCCATACGGTTGCACGTAGACAGCAGTACACAGCCACGGACCCCGTCCTGCCTGCTGATTTCCAGCATCGCCCGCTCTGCCTGCAGCTTTGTAAAAGAAAACTGCTCCCTTATTTTTACCCCGGCTGTACTGTGATCAATCCCTATCATCTGTATATACATTTTTTCCATCCTGATTTTTCTGTCATATCAATATTTATATCTTCCATATTTTCCCATTCTGATTTTTGCCGCTGTTCAGGCATCTGGCGGGCTTCCTGCTGTTTTACCGCAGCCCCAGCATCTGATAAATCGCCTGCATATCCAGATGTTCCCGCAGTGTATCTGCCAGCTGGTCAAACTGTTTCTGGCGGTGCTCTCTTCTTTTTTTCACGGAATCCGGCTCGAGATGGATGCCACGTTTTGCTGCCAGTGCACAGGCCAGTGTCTCTGCTATACCCGGTCCGTCAAAAATACCGTGTACATAAGTGCCATAGACCTGCTCCATCTGCCAGCCGTCTTTTTGCTGGCAAAAGTTCTGTTCGAGATGAATCTCGGCAAAGCGGCTTTCTGTGGTTAAATTGTGCCTGAGCCAGTTCAGATCGCCGACAGGTGTTGTGTGACCCATATGCGTCTCATAGCCCTCCAGCAGCATGCCGGACAGTGGGGCAAGCGGCCCGTGCAGCTTTGCAAATGCCCCGCGCACTCTCCTGCGTGTAGCCGTATTGTCAAAAACAGTCTCTACCGGAAGCAGTCCGATGCCTCTGGCTTTCCCGCCTTCTTCTGTAAACATCGGATCGGACAGTGTCCGGCCCAGCATCTGATAACCGCCGCAGATACCCATAATTACAACTCCGCGTGTATGGCATTTTAATAGTGCAGCCTCCATTCCTGACTCCCGCAGCCATTTCAAATCCCCCATTGTATTTTTACTTCCTGGCAGTATGATCATATCCGGCAGACCGAGCTCTTCTTCCCGTGTCACATATTTTACCAGAATCCGCGGCTGTTTCTCCAAAACCCGAAAATCCAGGAAACTGGAAATTCTGGGCAGATGGATGACCGCAATCGTAACGACCGCCTGCTCATTCTGTCGTTTTGTGCAATAAGCGCTCCCGCACGGACCATCTTCCTCTTCGAGGTCAATCTTCATATACGGAATCACGCCGGTCACAGGTTTTTTACTGCGCTGCTCCAGTATCCGGATCCCCGGATCCAGAATGCTCTGGTCCCCGCGGACCCTGTTGATAATCAGTCCCCGGATCCTGTCACGCTCTGATTCCTTTAAAAGCATCAGCGTACCAAACAGCTGCGCAAACACACCGCCTCTGTCCACGTCCGCAACAAGCAGCACCGGAGCGCCTGTCATTTCCGCCAGCCCCATATTTACGATATCTTTTTGTTTCAGATTAATTTCAGCCGGAGAACCAGCACCCTCAATGACCAGAATGTCATAGGCTGCGTCCAGCTTTTGATATGCTTTTTGGATTTCGGGAATCAGATTTTTTTTATAGGTAAAATACTGTTTTGCCGGCATATCGCCTAAAGAGAGGCCATTGACATATACCTGCGCGCCTGTGTCGCTCGTCGGCTTTAATAAAACCGGGTTCATCGCGCTCACAGGCTCCACGCCTGCCGCCTGTGCCTGCACAGCCTGATTTCTCCCCATCTCCAGTCCTTCGGATGTGATATAAGAATGAGCTGCCATATCCTGTGATTGAAACGGTGCCGCCAGATAACCGTCCTGATTAAAAATCCGGCACAGGCCGGCAGCGATCAGGCTTTTTCCAACCCCGGACATCGTCCCCTGTATCATGACTGGCTTTGCCATTGCTCCAACACCTCAATCAGTTTTTCATTTTCTTCCCGGTTACGGACAGCAATCCGGTAATATCCCTGCGGCATTCCTTCCAGATTACTGCAGTCCCGCAGCATAATTCCATGCATCATTCCAAAAGCATGCAGTCCCGGACGACTCTTAAAAAAGATCATATTGGCCTCTCCCCTGGCATTTCCCATTCCCATCTGTCCAAGCTGCTCCAGCAGAAACGCCCGCTCTTTCGCAGTCTCCTGCACAGTCTTTTGTATAAAACCCCGCTCTTTTGTACATGCGATGCCAGCCTTTTTTGCTACTGAAGAAAGACACCACGGCTGCACCGTAGCGCGCAGCTGCTCCACCAGCGCCTGATCCGTACACAGTCCATACCCAAGACGGATCCCTGGCATGGCAAACATCCTCGTAAAATCTTTTACCAGAAACAGCCGTCTGTCCGCGTCCCTGCCATGCATGGAAATATTCTGCGCGTCTTCTGCAAAATCCAGACAGCACTCATCCAGAATCAGAACCGTATCCGTCTGCACACAGCGCTCCAATACCCTCTCTAAAAATGCATGATCGTACAATACAGCGGTCGGATTGCCAGGATTACAGCAAAACACCACATCTGTGTCCCCTGTAATCTGTTCCAGAAACGGCTCCAGCTGAATCCGGAATGCATCCTCTTCTTTCGTATAATAATATTCGATCTCACACGAAACCATCGAAAGCGGACGCAGATATTCTTCAAATCCGGGCGCCGGAAGCAGCGCTTTTTTCGGCTGCAGCACCTGAACCAGACTCTTAACGACCTCCGAAGCGCCATTGCTGCAGAATACGTGTGACGGCTCTGTGCCCTCCCACTGCGCAATGTGCTCTTCCAGTGTACCACTCTGCTCCTGTGGATTTTGCACAGCAGCTATCAGGCCGCTCCTTGCCGCCTGCATGACCAGATCCGGAATGCCCAGAAAATTTATATTTGCTGAAAAATCAATACAGGTATTTTTAAAAAACCCATTTTCTCCGTGCTGAATCATTATCTGCTCCTTTCTGTATGAGCCTGCGCCATATTTCCCAAAAAATCAGAAAGCGTAGTGCTTAGCTGCTGAGGATCAATCGGTTTAGCCACATGCGCGTTCATCCCGGCATCCAGCGCTTCTTTTACGTCTTCGGTAAATGCATTCGCCGTCATCGCAATAATCGGAATCTGCGCCGCATCGGCCCGGTCCATATTCCGGATGCTTTTTGTCGCATCGTATCCGTTCATCACCGGCATCTGGACATCCATCAGAATCGCATCATACTGTCCCGCCGCGGATCGCGCAAACTCTTCGACCGCAAGCTGCCCGTTTTCCACAATCTTACAGGATGCATCCTGCATCGAAAGTACCTCGTTTAGGATCTCTGCATTCAGCTCCACATCTTCCGCCACAAGAAAATGTCTGCCTGCAAGCGCATTTGTTATGGAAGCTTTGCAGACTTCTTCCGGATCATGATGTTCCCACAACTGTTTGAGCCGTTCCCTGAAATTAGCAACAAAAAACGGTTTTGGTAAAAATCCATTGACGCCTGCCTGTAGCGCCTGTTCTTCAATCTCCGACCACTCATAGGCTGTCAGTACCAGAACCGGCACCTCTTTGGGCACAAGCTGCCGGATTCTTTGCGCTGTCTGCAGTCCGTCCATCTGCGGCATCTTCCAGTCAATCACTATGACCTGATAATCCATCTGCCGTTTTGCAGCCTGCTGTACCATCATTACCGCCTGTTCTCCATACATCGTATAATCCACCCGGACTCCCGTATCCGCCATCAGGTTTACAATGTTTTCACAGACCTCCTGCTCGTCATCCACAATCAGAATATGGGAAATTCCAAAATGCTTCCAGAATTTTACATCTATATGATCGTCCGCGATACGCAAAGCCAGCTGCACCGTAAAAATACTTCCCTGATCCGGCTCACTTTCCACCGTAATCGTACCATCCATCATCTCGACAATATTTTTTGTAATCGCCATCCCAAGGCCAGTCCCCTGCGCCGTCCGTGTCGTATCGTTATCTGCCCGCGTAAAGGCATCAAAAATCTTCTCACAGTATTCTTTGGTCATTCCATATCCGTTATCCTTTACCGTAATCGCCAGATGCTGTATCGTCTGGTCCTGTCCGGTCCCTTCTACCCGGAACTCAATATGACCGCCTTCCTGTGTATATTTCACGGCATTTGACAGCAGGTTGATCAGTACCTGGTTAATCCGCATCTCATCCCCGATCAGCTGTTCATGCTGCAGCCCGCTCACATGCACGTCAAACGTCTGCTTTCTGGCATTTGTCTGGGGACGGATCACAGTATCCACCGCAGCTATCATGTCGGCCAGTTCAAATTCACTGATATTGAGCACCATCTTGCCGCTTTCAATCTTGCTGATATCCAGTACATCATTAATCAGACTCAGCAGATGCTGGCTGGACGCCGTAACTTTGCGTGTATATTCCCTGACTTTTGCCGGATTTTGCGCATCACGCATCAGCAACGCGGAAAAGCCAATAATCGCATTCATTGGCGTACGGATATCATGACTCATATTCGATAAAAATACGGATTTTGCCCTGTTTGCCGCTTCTGCAAGAGCCAGCGCATCTTCCATCTGACGGACACGCTCCTCCTGCTTTTTGCATACTTCCCGTTCTGCCCTGTATAAAGCTCTCTGATGCAGCGCATAAGCAATGGCTGCACAGGAACATAAAGCAGTTATAAGCACGATACGTAAATCTGCCCCAAATTTTCGGGTTACTAAAAAGATTCCTGCTAAAAAAATGAAAAAAAGGACAATTCCGGTTTTCACGGCCGGCATCCGGCCTGTCCATTTTTTTCCTGTACGGTTATCCATGATCGCTCTCCCTGCACATGTATTGCTTAAGTGTCTGTCATATGTATCCTGCGAAGTATATCATTCACTGTTTTTAAACTTTTTTGTTGTTTAATCTGCAGAAAAAGTTCAGACAGAACAATTATAACATCCCTGTACAACAATATCAAGAGGCCGCTGGAAAAGTGGAAAAGAAACGCCGGAGCCTGGTCAGATGGTGACGAAGCAAACTTTCCATATCGCCCCGAATCGTTACTATGAGCGGCCTCCCAGGCCGTGAATAGTAACGTCCGGATAGCCCGGATGTAACCCCGCAATGCCCGGATCTTGATTTATCATCTTATTGATGCTATCATGATAACAGTCCCGCCGGCTCTGCACCACACGCAGATCCGGCCTGCAGAAAGGAGCTTTTTATGAATCAAAAAGAAAAAGCCATTCAGATGCATAAAGAATGGAATGGAAAATTAGAAACTGTCTCAAAAACCCACATCCGGACGGGCGAAGATCTTGCAATCGCCTATACTCCGGGCGTTGCGGAGCCCTGCAGGCTCATTGCGCAGGATCCCTCGCTTGCTTATACGTATACGATAAAATCCAACACGGTCGCTGTTGTTTCGGATGGCAGCGCTGTGCTTGGGCTTGGGAATATCGGACCATATGCCGCGATGCCTGTTATGGAGGGCAAATGCGTCCTGTTTAAGGAATTTGCCAATGTCAATGCTGTGCCAGTCTGTCTGGATACACAGGATACGGAAGAGATTATTCAGACTGTAAAAAACCTTGCTCCCGCTTTTGGCGGTATTAATCTGGAAGATATTTCCGCGCCGCGCTGCTTTGAGATTGAGTCGCGTTTGAAAAAGATGCTGGATATTCCAGTCTTTCACGATGACCAGCACGGTACTGCCATCGTTGTGCTCGCGGGTATTATCAACAGTCTGAAAGTAACCGGAAAAAAGAAAGAAGACTGCCAGGTGATCGTAAACGGTGCAGGCTCTGCGGGAATTGCCATTACAAAGCTGCTTTTATCGTACGGTTTTATCCATGTTACGATGTGTGACCGTCACGGAATCATTGGAAAGAATGATCCTGACCTGAACTGGATGCAGAAAGAAATGGCCGGCGTAACGAACCTTTCCCATGCGTCCGGAACACTGGCAGACGCCATGAAAGGAGCAGATATTTTTATCGGAGTTTCCGCACCTGGTATTGTGACACCGGAAATGGCGGCTTCCATGAACAAAGACGCGATTTTATTTGCAATGGCAAATCCGGAGCCGGAAATCATGCCAGATGCCGCAAAGGCCGCCGGAGTCAGAATCGTCGGAACCGGCAGAAGTGACTTTCCTAATCAGGTCAATAACGTGGCCGCTTTTCCGGGCATTTTTAAAGGGGCACTTGAAAGCCGCGCAACACAGATTACAGAAGAAATGAAACTTGCAGCGGCTAAAGCCATTGCAGGACTCGTATCCGATCAGGAGCTGTGTGACGAGCACATTATGCCACATGCCTTTGACCCGAGGCTGGCGCAGACTGTCAGCGCTGCTGTAAAAGCACATATCAAAACTGCCTGATGGCAGCGCCTCCGCTTTGCTGCTCTCAGGCAGACACCTACTCAGACAAATTCAGGAGGTTATCTTATCTATGGCAGAACCTGTTACATTATACAAACTTATGATCCTGTCCATGCTGGACTACTCAAAAGTACCTCTGACCAATACCCTGTTATCTGATTTTTTTCTGGGGAAAGAATATACGACTTATTTTACACTGCAGGAAGCGCTGCATGAGCTGAACGAAGCACAGTTTATCCAGCAGGAAGCTTCCCATAACAACATCCAGTATTCCATTACGCCTGCCGGTCAGGAATCCCTGCATTTTTTCGAAAATAAGATCAATGCGGAAATTCAGGCAGATATGAAACAGTACATCGCAGACCATCAGCTGCTGATCGCGGACTCTGCGGCTGCCGTCGCTGATTATTATATCACACCAGAGCAAAAATACGCGGTACACTGCCAGCTTCGGGAAAAAGGCATTCCGCAGCTGGACCTGACGCTGCTTGTAAGAAATAAGGAACAGGCAGAAGCGATCTGTGGAAACTGGAAAAAGCAGACGGATGATATATACATGATGCTGATTGACCATCTGCTAAAATAGACACATGCTGGCTTTTCGGACGCTGGATGAGGGAACCGGCGTCCGGAAAGCCGATATGTACTGTTCTGGTTTATCCAGGTTAGGGCTTCTTACATTCTGGAGCGGACACAGCAGACAGGGCAAATTTCCTCTCCCTTCACTTTTTCCGCTTTTTCTTCACAGAATACCCAAACGTCCCAAGCTGCCTGCCTAGCTCATAGTATCCGCCATGCGAATACGCAAGCAGGCCGCATCTGTCCAGATGAAACCTGCCCGTTTCGTCCAGCAGTGTCTCATCCACAGCCACGCTGACCACCTGTGCGAGAAACAAATCGTGGCTTCCAAGCGGCAGGATTTGCGTAACCCTGCATTCTATGTTTACCGGACTTTCCGCTATGCCAGGGCAGGTTACTGCCTTGGAATGGCACGGCGTCAGTCCGGTCTGTGCGAATTTATCGGTATCCCGTCCGGAACGGACGCCGCAGAAATCCGTCGCCCTGGCCAGCTTTTTTGTCGTCAGATTGATGACAAACTCGCGGGTATCACGGATGATCGCGTAGGAAAAACGGCTTTTTCGTATGGAGACAGAAACCATCGCCGGATCAGAGCATACCGTTCCTGCCCATGCAATCGTAATAATATTTGGTTTTTCTCCTGCTCTCTGACAGCTTATCATAACTGCCGGAACCGGATAGAGCATATTGCCCGGCTTCCAATACTGTTTTGCCATTTTGCTCCTTAATCGCCTGCCATCGCATCCAGCAGTTCCGGAATCAGCTGTTTTTTGCGGGACACAACGCCGCGCAGGCGGAATCCGTCGTTGATTTTCTGCTTATAAAACGCTTTTTCGACTGCCTCATCAGCGCCTTTGCCCATACAGATCAGCTCGGTGGATTCATTTAAAATATCGGTCAGCATAATAAATACCATGTCCAGCTTCCTCTCTTCCATAATCGTAGACTGGTAAGGAAGGACGCGTTCTTTTACTTCATCCAGCTCTTCCCTGCTCATTGCGCTGATCTGGCTGACCCCAAACTGGATCTCTCCAGTCGTAAATGTCTTAAACTCCTGATAGCAGATTTCTTCTGTCGTCTTTGAATGGAAATTACTGCCTGCACGGAACATCTCATTCGCATGCTTTTCCATATCAATCCCCGCGATTTCTGCCAGCTGGCTGGCTGCCTGCTTATCCAGTTCCGTACAGGTCGGTGAGCGGAACAGCAGCGTATCGGATATAATGGCAGAGCAGAGCAGCCCTGCGATCGGCTTTGTGATTTTTACGCCGTTTTCCTGATACATCTGATAAATAATCGTAGACGTACATCCAACCGGCTGGTTGCGGAACATCACAGGAACCGGCGTCTCCAGACTGCCGATTTTATGATGGTCGATAATGCCGAGAATATCCGCGTTGTCAATACCATGTACTGCCTGCTGTCTCTCATTGTGGTCTACGAGAACAATCCGTTTTTTCTGCATATTTAACAGATTCCTTCTGGAAATCATACCGATATAATATCCGTCATGGTCCAGAATCGGGAAATCACGGTGTCTCGCCTTTGACATGACTTCCCTGACATCGTCCACATAATCTTCAATATCAAATTTTTTCAGATTTTTCGTACGCATAAACTGCTTGATCGGCATACTCTGCATAATCAGGCGGGATACCGTAAACGGATCGTACGGTGTGCTGATAATCACACACTCCTTATCCTGTGCCTCGGATAAAATCTGTTTGGATACCTGCGTCCCGCCGCAGATAATCAGGCAGCTGGCATTATGCTTTAACGCGCACTTCTGCATGCTTTCCCGGTCTCCAAGAATGACCAGGTCATCTTTTTCCATGCTTTCTTCTGCCATCGGCAGACTGTCCGCGGCTACAATGACTTTCCCGCGTATGTACCGGCCGTGTTCATTGCCTACCAGAATCGTACCATTGAGCGTTTCAATCATATTTTTATACGGTGTACGGGCTTCGGCCAGTATTCTTGTATCCAGTACATCCATATAAGACTCCGCAATATCCCCATTGACGATCAGGCCGAGCAGTTCATTATTCTCATCTGTAATCGGCAGCGTAACGACCTTGCTCGTCGTCATCAGCTCCCACGCCCGTTTTAAGGAAATATTACTGTTTACACCGATCGTACGGCGAAACGCGATATCTTTTACCTGTGTACGCACATCATCCACATAAGCAGGCATCTTTACCTTAAACTTCCGCAGGACATATTTTGTCTCTTCATTCGGATTGCCTGCGCGTTTTGGCTCATATTTTGTCTCTGATAAGTGATTCTGCAAATCGGCATATGCAATCGCCGCGCAGATCGAATCTGTATCCGGATTTCTGTGTCCAATGACCCAGACCGGATTTTCTTTTTCTAAATCCATTTAGAACACCCCTAAATCCATTAATAACAATACAACAACTCCTGCCAGATCTAAGACACCAAATAAAATCAGCCAGTATATATATTTTTTTACCGGCTTCATACTCTTTTCATTTACCCCTACTTTTTCAAACAATGGCTTTTGTTCATCGATTAAATCCTTCACATTGCGGAATACTTTGACGTCTTCAGTATGTATTTTCTGCGAAAGCTCTTCTTTCAGGCCTGATACCTGCCCGTTAATCTCGTCAATCGTCTGCCGGACCTCCTCCGACTGCTGGGACATCTGCTCGACTTCCTTATGTATCTGCCGTCCTGCCTCGGCCGTCATCTGCTCCATCGCCTTGCGGCTGCTGTCTGTAAGCGCCGCCAGCTCATTGCGGTTTTCTTCTGACATGCGGTTCATATGCATCGTCATCTGGTCAAACTGTTCGGTCACATATCCGGTCATCTGGCTCATCCGGTCCGTAAACGCCCCCGTCATTTCCAAAAAACTGTTTTTTGTATCCGCATGCAGCTGACTGACCTGATCGGTCAGATCTGCCTGCATCTGGCTGATATCCGCCCTTGTGCTGGTCTGGAACTGCTCCATCTGGCCGGACATCCCCTGCGTCATTTTCTCAAAACCTGTCTGCTGGCCTGCCTGCATCTGATCCAGACGGTCGTTCACCTGCGAAAATCCATCCCAGGCTCCCTGCGCCATCGCGCCGATCTGATTCGTCACATCCGAGGTCATCTGCGCATATCCGTCTCTCGTTTCCTGCGCCATCGCGCCGATCTGATTCGTCACATCCGAAGTCATCCGCGCATATCCGTCTCTCGTTTCCTGCGCCATCGCGCCAATCTGATTCGTCACATCCGAGGTCATCTGCGCATATCCGTCTCTCGTTTCCTGTGCCATCGCCTGCAGCCGGCTCACCATATCCGCATTCATCTGTCCCAGACTGTCTCTTGTCTCCTGCGCCATTACGCCAATCTGGCTGCCCAGACCCTCTGTCATATATTCAATTCCACTGCGGTTTTCCCTCGCAATCGTATCCATCTGGCCGGACAAATCCGCGCTCATACTGTCAATGCTTTCTTTCGTCTGCGCCTGCATCTGCATCATTCTGGCTGACTGGTCAGACAGATCCGATGCCATCTGTTCCAGACCATTGCGGTTTTCCTGTTTCATACGCTCAAACTGGCTTGTCATATCTACAGTCAGACGATCCATGCCAGTATGCGTCTCCTGACGCATCGCTTCCATCTGAGGTCCGATCTGATTTCCAATCTGACCCGGCAGATCCGATGCCATCTGACGAATATGCTCTTTTGTCTCCTCCGTCATCGCTCCGAACTGATTCGTAATATGATCTGTAATCTGATCCGACATCTGTATGATTTTATTAGATGTCTGTCTGTTTAAATTATAAATCTGCGCAGAAGTATCTTCTGTCAGTCTGTCCACCGTCATCTGCAGCTGGTTGATCAGCTGATCCATCTGCTGTCCGACGCCTGTTATGAGCTGGTCCGCCTGCGTCTGGCGGTTTAAAATAACCTCTTCCAGCTCATTCGCCTGATCCTGCTTTTCATCTACAAGTAATTGCAGCTCCTGTACTTTCACTTCTCTGGAATCCAAAAGAGTCTGCAGCTGCTTTGCTTTTTCGCGAAATTCGTCTATCTGCTTTAGTAAGTAATCTTCCTTTTTCATCGCGCGCTGTCTCCGCTCTCTCTCCTGTCTTATCCTGTTCATTCCAAGAGCAGTATCATTACCCCTCTGATTCATATGGTTCTTCCTCCGCACAGTACTTACTGTAATTTATGGAATTGTTTCAATATATTTTATCATCTGGGAGGGACTTTGTAAACTGGATTTTGAAATTAACAGATACTGGAAAAACATCCCCGGCAAAAAACCGCTGCACATAACATGCAGCGGTTTTTCTATTCTGTATCATTCCTGTTACGAAAGCTTTTATATGACAAAGGTTTCTGACTGTTCTTATTTATAAAGCTCAACCAGTCTCTCTAAGTGTGTATAGC
>CANTHI010000044.1 GCA_947653505.1 uncultured Eubacterium sp. | reverse complement strand
ATGAAGATCAAAAACCTTGTAAATATGGATACCCGGACCGTGCTTTCCTGTATTCCGTTTGCAAAAGCAGCCTTACAGGAACATGAGCTGGAGCAGGCGGGCGGGCTGTTCCGGGACAAAGCGTTGTACAATTCCATGTTTAAAAGCGTAGACCGTGGGGAAATACACCGTATTTTCCGCGTGATGAATGACTATAAAATGTATCATAAGCAGACGTTCCGTCTGGTTCCGATCAAGAGTCTTAAGGGATGGAAAATGACGCCGACAGAAATTGTATGTAAAACGCCTTATGATTTTAAGGTCATCTACTGTTTTATAGAAATCGAAGGGCGGGAGGTAAAGTATTGGGAACAGCCTTTAATCGAAGCGAACGGAATGGCTGTTTTTGGAATTTTTACCTGTGTGATGGACGGCGTGCGAAAATTTCTCGTGCGGGTCTGCCCGGAGATGGGATGCTTTGACAGCGCGGAGCTTGGCCCGGTGGTCCAGATGGAACCGACAAATCCGGGAAATGAGATGGACGAAATCGAAAAGCTGTTTTTTACAAAGCTGGAAAAACAGGAAGGGATCCGTCATGATATCGTCCTGTCAGAAGAAGGCGGGAGATTTTATCATGAGCAGAACCGGAACGTAATTATTGATCTGAAAGACTGCTCTGAAATCAGGGAAATACCGGAAGGGTATTTCTGGATTGATTATGCGACAGTCAATCAGATGATTCAGTTTAATAATTGTGTAAATATCCAGCTGAGAAATCTGCTGTCCTTACTGCAGATCTGAACGAAAGGTGTTGTTAAGGTGTTGTTATGGAAGAAAAACCAGTATATGTGGTAAAGCCCTCCCTGCCGCCACTGGAGGAATATGTCCGCGAGATTTGCGATATGTGGGAAACGGGCATTCTGACGCATACGGGGCCCAAGCATGTCAGGCTGCAGTCGGAGCTGGAAAAATTTATGGAAGCAGATCATGTGAGCTTGTTTGCAAACGGGCATCTGGCGCTGGAGCTTGGAATCGAAGCGCTGGGATTAAGCGGGGAAGTGATTACAACCCCGTTTACGTTTGGCTCGACTGTGCAGGCAGTCTTAAGAAACGGGCTGACGCCTGTATTTTGCGATATCAATGCATACGATTATACGATAGACTGTGACAAAATCGAAGCGCTGATTACAGACAAAACGAGCGCGATTCTGCCGGTGCATGTGTATGGAAATCTGTGTGACGCAGACAGAATCCGGAGTATCGCGGACCGCTATCATCTGCGCGTGATTTATGACGCGGCGCATGCGTTTGGAGAAGTATATAAGGGCAGAAGCGTGGCGGCGCTTGGTGATATGTCCATGTTCAGCTTCCATGCGACAAAAGTCTTCCATACGGTTGAGGGCGGCTGTCTTACTTTTTCTGATGCATACGCGGATAAAATACCGTATTTAAATGGCCTGAAACAGTTTGGCCAGATACTCCATACCGATGAGACGCCGTATACCGGAACGAACGCGAAGATGACGGAAATGCACGCGGCTATGGGTTTATGCAATCTGGCGCATGTAAAAACTTACATAAAAAAAAGAAAGCTTGTCGCAGACAGATACCGTATGCGTCTGGACGGGATTGCGGGAATCCGCCTGTGTCCGGTTCAGGAGGGGGTCGTGTCTAATTATGCATATGTTCCGGTCGTTTTTGAACATGAAAAAACAGGGATTTCCAGGGATGAGATTCAGGCGTATCTGGAAAAACATCATATTTTTGCAAGAAGATATTTTTATCCTTTATGCAGTGAGTTTGCATGCTGTATCCGGAAGGGGCTTAAGGCGCACGTGCCGGTTGCCTCGTATATTTCGCGGCGGGTTCTGACACTGCCGTGCTATCCGGACCTGGAAATCAAAGACGTGGACAGGATCTGTGACCTGATCTGCGAAAAATTATGCAAAGGCAGCCGCGTATGAAGATGATAACCGCTTTCAGGACAGAGAGAATCCGTAAATATATACAATCCTACTATTTCCGGTATTCGGTTTTCTTTCTTTTGTTATTTGGCACGGCATTTTTTTCCTTTTTTGCGAAAGGAAAGACCGTCATCTGGAGAACGGACGGGTTTACACAGCATTATCCGGCGCTGTTATATTTAAAAATGTGGGCAGAACAGCTGCTTTCGAATCTGAAAAGCGGAAACTTTGAAATTCCCATGTGGGATATGAAGCTTGGAGAGGGAAGTGATTTTCTGACCGTATTCAGCTTCCGGCCGCTTTATCTCATTAGTTTATTCTGGAAACGTGAGAATCTGGAGTCTTTTTTCTGGTTCCGGCTGTTTGTGAGTATGTATGCTTCCGGCATGTCGTTTACCTGTTTTTGCGGGAAATGGAAGGAAAAAGACGACGCCATGCTGTTTGCCAGCCTTTTGTACGTTTATTCCGGATATATTTTATGCTATGCGTTTAAGCATGCTTTTTTTATTGAGGCTTCGGTATGCTTTCCGCTCTTACTGGCAGGCGCGGAGAAGCTGTTAAGAAAAGAAAGTCCGGCTTTATTTTTAACGACGGTGTGCTATCTGGCGGTCAGTTATTTTTACCTGCTGTATATGCTTTCGCTTTTTTGCGGGATGTATGTGCTGATCCGGTTTTTTTACACGGATCCGGACAGGAGTGTCAGACATTGCCTGCGCCTGCTGGGAAAGTTTGCGTCAGCTTATCTGTGCGGACTGGGACTGGCAGGATTTTCCCTGCTGCCAAACCTGCTTCTTGTATTGGAAAGCGGCAGGACAGGAGACGTATCCGGACGGACAATCCCGCTTTTTTATGACCTGAAATATTATATTACGCTGTTTACAAGCGTATCCGGCATCGAATCGGTAGGAGAGTATGGGTACTGTCTGGTCTCGGCGCTTGCCCTGCTGCTCGTTATGAAGCTGTGTGTGGAAAAAGGCGGTCACAGGCAGCGGCAGTTTCAGATAGCAGGTCTGGCCGGACTGGTTCTTTGCTGCTTTCCGGCCGGAGCGGCTCTGGCAAATGGTATGGCGGCTGTGACCAACCGCTGGTTTTTTGTACTGGCCTTTGGCGGGGCGCTGGTTGTGGCGTTTGAATTTCCTTCCATAAAAAAGATGGATGGCAGTACGTTTGTCAGACTGTATCTGGTCGTTCAGGTTTATGTGATTTTATGTCTCTGTCTGCACTTTCTGTTTGGCACGGGAGTATATTTTGTCAGCTTTCTGTTTCTTTATCTGATGCTGGCATATCTGGAAATGAAGTATCGTATTTGCGCGTCAGTATGGGGAAAATGGATATTTGGCTTTGTATTTATATTGGAAATCGGCGTGAATGCCTATTCTTTTTACAATTTAAATGAAGAAAATATTATCGGACAATATCTGGACGCCGGAGAACTGGAACAGCTGACAAAAGAAAACGCGGCAGATGCCGTTAAAGACATACAGGATGAGAGCGTATACCGGACAGATGCCGTGGAAGGGAATGCGCTGGCGCCGTATTTAAATCGTAATTATGGACTGCGGAATCATTGTAACGGCATCTCGACGTATTTTAGCTATGCACCGGCAGATCTGCTGCGCACGGTAAAAGAACTGGGCGTCAGCCAGCGGTTCAACGATTTTGCCATATCTTCATATGACCAGAGGACGGCGCTGGATACGCTCTCCTGCGTAAAATATCTGACCGCGGGCGATAAAAAAAACAGATATGTTCCTTATGGCTTTGAGAAAGTGAAAAAAAGCGGAAACCATCTGATTTATGAAAATAAAAACGCGCTGCCGTTGTTTTACGCTTATGGGCAGGTCATTCCAAAAGATGTATATGACCAGCTGTCCGTGAATGAAAAAGAACAGGCGATGCTGCAGGGAGCGGTTACGGACAGCAGCTTTGTCCCCGCCTGCAGACCGGTATTTTGTGATTCTGTAGTTGCCAGCCATCAGGAAGTATTCCGCCGGATGCAGCGGCAGATAGGAAAACAGTGTGATCCGGATCACGGTGCGGTCAGGGTAGAGAAAGGACAGACAACCGTCCGCATCCGGCTGCCGGAGCATAGTTCAGGAGAGCTGTATATCAGACTGGAGGATGCCGCATATGAGGATATCGCCCTTGCGGATTATCTGTCAGACGGGCCGGGGATCCGGTCTTATCTAAAGGACGTCCGTTCTGTATCCGGTCATTTCGGGGTGATCCGCGCAGGTATGGACGGGATATCAAAGACCGCATACATATTGGGAAAAGGGCAGCAGTATTATAAAGGAGTAAACGATTATCTGATAAATCTGGGATATGTGGAAGGCGGGCAGGATGTTGTGACGCTCTGTTTTCGGAACAATGGAACCTTCCGGTTTTCCGGTCTTTCGGTCATTGTCCAGCCGATGGATCCGTATGCCGCGCAGGTAAAAGCGCTGCAGGCAGATGTTTCAGAGATTGCGGTAAAGGGAAATACCATCCGCGGATGCGTCCGCCTTGAGGAAAAAAAGATCTTATGTATCGCGGTGCCATATCTGAAAGGCTGGAAAGCTTATGTGGATGGGGAAGCATGTGAGATCCGAGTGGTGAATGGCAGATATATGGGGCTGGAATTAACGGAAGGGGAACACTGCGTGAGGCTGCATTATGAGACGCCCGGGTTAAAAGCAGGAGCGCTTATATCCATTGTATTTACGATATGTATTGTATTTCATGGAACAGGAGCGCTTCCGGTTGTTCTGGCCGGTGGTAGCAGGAAAAGAAAAAGGGGTGTGCCATGAAAAAATTTTCGATCGTAATTCCGGTATATAACAATGAAGCAAATATAGCAGATACTATTTTATATCTTGTCAGCCATCTGCATCTGTTTTCCGGATATACGGCAGAGATCATTATGGTGTGCGACGGTTCCAAAGACCGCTCTTATGGGATCATGGAACAGTTTCAGGAACAGTATCCGGATATTTTGCGGATTGCCTGTTTTACGAGAAATTTTGGACAGGGCGCGGCGGTACGGTGCGGGATGGAAATGGCGGACGGGGATGTGATCGGCGTGATTTCGTGTGACCTGCAGGATCCGCCGGAGCTGTTTGTGGAAATGTTAAAAAAATGGGAAGAAGGATATCCGCTTGTCATCGCGGCAAGGGAGGGACGGGAAGACGGCTTTGTAAGCGCCGTATGTTCCGGTATATTTTATATGCTGGTAAGAAAAATCGTAAACGCGGATTATCCCAAAGGCGGGTTTGATATGTATCTTTTGGACAGGTGCGTGGCGAGGCAGTTCTGCCAGATAGACGCGCCCAATGGTTCTACGCAGATGCTGCTGTTATGGATGGGATATGATCACTGCTGTCTGCCTTACCAGAGAAGCAGAAGGGAAAAAGGAAAGTCCGGCTGGAGCTATCGCAGGAAAATAGACGCGGCAATCGGCCTGTTTGTAACGTATTCCATAAAACCGGTCCGCTGGATGGAAGCCGCAGGGGCAGGTATGGTGCTGGCCAGACTTTTGGGAACGGTATGCTGTATCGTTTTTTCTATGATAACAGGCAGCATCCTCTGGCCCGGCATTCTGCTTTCCGGCAGCTGTTTTTTTAGCGGGATGATACTGGGTGCGGCCGGGATCGTCGGAGAATATGTATGGCGGGATTTTGAGCTGGCCAAACGGCGGCCGCGCTATATTATAAAAAAAATACAGCAGAAGGAGATATAGACGATGGTTTTAGGCATATACGGGGCGGGCGCTACAGCGCAGGAGCTGTATGAGATGATGCAGACGTCCGGGATGGTCTGGGATGAGACTGTATTTATCGATGATACACAGCCGGCAGGCGGGTTTATGGGACAAAAACGTCTGCCATTTGCCTGCTTTTGCGGGCAGTATGACGCGGGTCACGCACGGGTGGTCATTGCGGTCGGAGAACCGTCTGTCCGGGCCAGAATGCATGACAGCGTAAAGGAAAAGCATTACCGCCTTGCCACGGTGATACATCCGACAAGTACGATTGCCGGGACGGCGCAGATCGGGGAAGGATGCGTACTGAAAATGCATACCATCCTTTCATCGAACGCACGTCTGCAGGACAATGTATTCGTGCAGTCCCATGCGGTGGTCGGACATGATGTGAACGTAGGCAGGGATACGATTGTGTCCGGAGGCTGTTTTATCGCGGGGCACTGCACGATTGGAAGCGGCAGCTTTTTAGGCGTACACAGCTGTATCAGGGAAGGAATTACCCTGGGAGACCGGGTTGTAGTCGCCATGATGGCCGCCGTCATGAAAGATGTCTGCGATGATCTGACGGTCGCAGGGAATCCTGCGCGGGTGATGAAAGCAAACAGCAGGCATCTGGTATTTGCACAGCAGGGAGGCCGGAATGGGTAAACAGAATGTAATAGTAACCGGAGGAAACCGGGGGATCGGATACGCACTCGTACGCGGCCTTCTAAAAGAAGGCTGCAACGTATGGGTATGCGCGCGGACCCAAAGTACCGGATGGGAAAAAGAACTGTACGAAATGGCGGATGCATACGGCGTATGGATCAAAACGGTCTGTCTGGATCTGGAAGATAAAGAAAGTATTGTACAGGCGGCGAAAACCATTCTTTCAGATCAGATCCGGATCGACTGTCTGGTAAACAATGCCGGTATCTCAGGCACAGGGCTTTTTCTGATGACCTCCATGCAGGAAATCGAAAAAATGTTCCAGGTGGATTTTTTTGGACTGCTGTCATTTACGCAGTTGATCGCCAGAAAGATGATACGCCAGAAAAGCGGAAATATTATCAACATCAGTTCTGTCAGAGGGTTAAAGCCGGAAGCGGGAGGGATTGCGTATGGCACGGCAAAATCAGCGGTTGCATTCGCAACGAAAATTCTTGCGCAGGAGCTGGGGCCTTTTCACATCCGGGTCAACGCGGTCGCGCCGGGACTGATCCGGACAGATATGATCCGCTACAAAAGCGGGGAAACGGTTCAGGATATTATCGGAAAAAGCGCGTTAAAAAAAGCAGGTGAAAAAGAAGATGTCGTTCACGCGGTACTTTTTCTGGCGTCAGAACAGGCAGCCTTTATAACAGGAGAAATTATAAAGGTTGACGGAGGATATGAAGCTGCGGGGGGGGGGAAACAAAGCATAAAAATCCGGTACAGGATATCCCCGCGGTATGTTGCTTATGTTTATGAAAAGAGATGGCTGAAAACATGAATATATTGTTGACAGGAGCAAGCGGCGGCATAGGGCGGGCAGTCATAAAAAAATTTGTATCCAAAGGCTGCAGCATATGGGCCTGCGCGGGCAGATATAACGAAGAATTTGAAGACTTTCTGCAAAAAGAATGGACAGCCGGAGGGCAGAATGGTTTTCTAAGACCGGTTTATTTTAATTTATTGGATGAAACTGAAATCAGAAGGGCGCTTGGGCAGGTCGTAAAAGAAAAGAAGCCGGTCGATGTGCTGATCAATAATGCCGGAATGCCGTTTTGTGGAAATGTGCAGACGACATCTTTGGATAAGCTGCGCGAGGTGATGGAAGTGAACTTTATCGCGCAGATGGCGGTAACACAGATGATTTCCAGAAGCATGATCCGCCAGAAGCACGGAGTCATTATCAATGTCGGGTCCGTAGGCGGGATTGAGGCCAGGGAAGGATATCTGGCATATGGCGCGAGCAAGGCCGCGCTGATGTGGGCCTCCCGTTCGATCGCAAAGGAACTGGCGCATTACCAGATCCGTGTGAACGCGGTCGCGCCCGGACTGATCGATACGGCTATGGGCATGTACAAGCCGCAGCGGGAACGGGACAGGATGATAGAGGCAAACAGTATCCGTCGTATGGGAAAGCCGGAAGAAGTGGCAGAACTGATCTGGTTTCTGGCATCGGACCAGTCTTCGTATGTGACCGGAAGTGTGTGGAACATTGACGGCGGACGTATGATTTAGGGAGGTTATGGATTTGGGGGAGTATAGTAAAAAAGAACTGGAACAGATGGCGCACCGGGTGCGCCGTTCGGTTGTCCATATGGCATATGCGGCAGGCGCGGCGGGCGCGCATCTGGGAGGCAATCTCTCCTGCGTGGAGATTTTAACGGTTTTGTATGGAAAGTATCTGGTCTGGAACAGACAGGATCCATATGACCCGCGGCGTGACCGTTTTCTGGCAGGAAAGGCACATTGTATCCTGACGCAGTATTCTGTCATGAGAGAAATGGGAAGGATTACGGAGACGGAGCAGTATTCGTTTTTGGAAAATGGCGGCCTGCTGATGGGCTATCCGAAACGTCCGGAGTTCGGGCTGGAATACGCCGGAGGTACATTGGGAATGGCGTTATCCGTAGCAGTCGGTATGGCGCTGGACGCAAAGCAAAGACAGCGTTCCAATAAAGTATACGTCCTGCTTGGCGACGGGGAATGTGATGAGGGAATGGTATGGGAAGCGGTTATGAGCGCGGCGAAGTATCAGCTGGGCAACCTGGTAGTCATTGTAGACAGAAATCATCTGCAGTTATCCGGTACGGTAGAGGAAGTCATGGCGCTGGGGGATTTGGGAGAAAAATTCCAGGCTTTTGGGTGGCATGTGCAGGAAGCGGACGGACATCAGATCCATGCGCTTACAGAGGCGCTGGACCGTCTGGATGACAGCCGCCCGAATGTCCTGATCGCACATACTATAAAAGGGAAAGGCATATCTTTTGTGGAACATCAGGCAGAATGGCACCAGAATGTGTTAACAGAACCATTGTATCAAAAGGCGCTCGCGGAACTGGAGGGTAAAATATGAAAGTAAAATCCGGCGCATGGTCCAGATTAGGCCAGAATGCCGCCTTTGGAGGCGTCGGCCTTATCAGGGCGATGAAACAGCGTGAAGATATCCGTTTTTTTACCGCAGATGTCAGTACGCTGCTCGGTCTTGGAAAGTTTAAAAAATTATATCCGGACTGTTATTATGACGTAGGGATCGCAGAACAAAATCTTGTCGCCGCGGCATCCGGAATGGCAATGGAAGGAAACTGCGTGTTTGCGTCTACCTATGCATCGTTTCTGACGATGCGCGCATTGGAACAGATCCGCCATAACCTTGGGTACTTAAAATGCAACGTAAAACTGGTTGGCATGTCCGCGGGCGTCTGTACAGGCAAGAGCGGTATCTCGCACTGGTCCACAGAGGATCTGGCGTTTTTAAGGGCGATTCCAAACCTGACGATCCTTGTGCCGGCAGACTGTACCGAAGTAGTCAAAATGACACTGGCCGCTGCAGAATATGACGGTCCGGTCTATATCCGTCTGACCGGAAACCGGGATGTTCCGGTTATTTATCAGGATGATTATGATTTCAGAATCGGAAAGGCGTCCCTGTTACGGGACGGAGAAGACGTGGCTTTGTTTGCGTCCGGGCTTTTGGTGAAGGATTGCCTGGACGCGGCAGAAGCATTAAGAGCGCAGGGGATTTCCTGCGCGGTATACAATATGCATACGATCAAACCGCTTGATACGCAGCTGCTAAAAGAGTCTTATCAGAAATACCGTCTGCTCGTAACGGTAGAAGAACACAGCATTCTGGGCGGACTGGGAGGCGCGGTGGCAGAGCATATGTCAGCTTTTTCCCATACACCGCCGCTGGTACGTATGGGCATTACAGACGAATATAAAAAGACAGGCTCCAGGGATTATATTTTAGGACAGTATGGACTGAACAGGGAAGGGATTGTTTCCTGCATTCAGAACCATTTCTGCAGGTAAGGCAGCCTGCGGTATCCGTTGCATAAAAAGGGAAAATAAAAAAGGGAAAATAAAAAAGGCGGAATAAAAACGCATATAAGAAACACCGAGGAGATAAACATGACAGATTTAGAAAAATACAAAAATGCTTTTGCCGAGGGGCTGGAACTGGAGAGCACCGAAGGGCTGGAAAAACTGGTGTATGAAGGAATCCCCGAATGGGATTCGGTAGGACATATGGGACTGGTCGTCTGTATCGAAGAAGCTTTTGATCTGATGCTGGAAACCGACGATATCATTCAGTTTAACTCGTACGAAAAGGGAATCGGAATCTTAAAAAAATACGGTGTGGATCTTGTCTGAACATCAAACGGCATCAAAAAATATAAAAAGATATCAAAAAATATCAAAAGATATCAAAAGGAGAGCCGGATGAAACCAGATTTGGAACAAATGCTTTTACAGGATCCATATTCTATGGAAAAGGCCGAAAAAGAAGCCATGCTGTCAGAAAAGCTGATCGCCCTGACACGCCATCATGATACAAACTGTAAGCAGTATCACGCAATCGTAAAATATCTGAATATGGATATTGAAAACCTGCGGTCTTATTACGACATTCTGCCTGTTCCGGTACGGCTGTTCAAGGAGTTTGAGCTGCTTAGTGTTCCCCCGGATACGATCCGCAAAGTCATGACATCTTCAGGAACCGGAGGAAGCGTATCAAAGATATTTCTGGACAGTGACAATATCAGGGCGCAGTCCGCGGTACTGGCAGGTCTGATCGCATCGTTTATAGGAAAAACAAGGCTGCCAATGATCATACTGGACACAAAATCCGTGAAAAAAGACCGTAAGATGTACGCGGCACGCGGGGCAGGCATTACAGGGTTTTCTATTTATGGAAGGGATATTTTTTATGCCTTAAATGAAAACATGGAGCTGGATCAGGCAGGTATGCAGGCGTATATGACAAAGCATCAGGATGAAACGATCCTGATGTTTGGCTATACGTTTATGATCTGGAAATATGTGCTGTGTGAAATGAAAAAACAGGCAGTCCGGATGCCGCTGAACCGTGCAATCCTGTTCCACACAGGAGGATGGAAAAAGCTGGAAGCACAGGCCGTTGACGCGGACGCATTCAGGGCACAGGTACGGGAGGCATTTGGCAATGTCAGCATTCATAACCAGTATGGGATGGCCGAACAGCTTGGGTCCATATTTATGGAATGTGAATACGGACACTTTCACTGTTCCAATTATTCTGACATTATTATCCGCAGGGCAGAAGACTTTTCCATACAGCCCACAGGTCAGAAAGGGCTGGCAGAACTGGTATCCATCCTGCCATCCAGCTATCCCGGACATGTCCTGCTGACCGAGGACGAAGGGCTGATTCTCGGAGAGGACGACTGTCCATGCGGGCGGAAAGGAAAATATTTTAAAATCACAGGCAGAGTCAGACAGGCAGAGATCAGGGGGTGCAGCGATACTTATGAGGGATAACAGATATGGTGTATGCACAGATCACGGAACAGACGCACATACGGGATACGGGACGGCAGAGATTTCCCCTGCAGAGATTTCTCTTGCAGATCTGCCTGTGGAACATCTGGCCGGGGCGCCAGTACTGAGCAAAATGCCGCTCAGGATCTTTGAGGATACCGTATGTGAATTTCTCTTTGCCTTATCAGAAGCGCTCCGCACAGATCCTGCGTGCAGAAAATATCCGGACGTGCAGTCCTTTGCGTTTTACTGCAGAAGATCAAATATCATGCGCCTGAAAGAGCAATATACCGGAACCTGTGCGGATCCTGACAGGCAGACCCGTATTGGCAGAGGGCTGGCGTTTCATATCGCGCCGTCAAATATTCCGGTAAATTTTGCGTTTACGTATGTATTTGGACTGCTTGCAGGAAACGCAAATATTGTCCGCGTTTCGCAAAAACGGCACAGGCAGGCAGAGCTGATCTGTGAGGCCATGCAAAGACTATTACAGACAGATCCGTTTTCTGAAGTCAGAAAGCGGACAGCCATCCTGCGTTTCGGACATGATCAGACACTGACAGATTATTTTTCACAACAGTCAGATGTCCGCGTGATCTGGGGAGGAGACCAGACGATCTGCCAGATCCGCAAATCCCCGCCGCCTGTCCGTTGCGTAGAGCTGGCGTTTGCGGACCGGTATTCGTTTGGCATAATCGATGCAGACGCGGTTCTGAAAGCGGACAAAGCAGAACTCGCCAGACTGGCCGGACAGTTTTACAACGATACCTATCTGAATGACCAGAACGCATGCTCTACGCCGCATATGATCTGCTGGCTGGGAAGTACCGGCAGGCAAAGAGAGCTGGCAAAGAAAAAGTTCTGGGATGCGGTATCTGTCTGCGCGCAGAAATATGATCTTGCGGACATTAAAGTGTGCGATAAGTATGTTTTGCTGTGTAAATATGCGGTTATGCTGTCGTGTATGCAGGCAGATATGAAAACGGAACGGTATGATAATCTGCTGTATCTTATTTCACTGCCCAAAATCCCAAAGAATATGACACAGCTGCGCGGAAAATTTGGTCTGTTTTTTCAGACGGATCTTACAGATATCCGCGACCTGACGCCATATATCAACGGGAACGTGCAAAGCTGTATGTATTACGGGCTGGACCGGGAGCAGATCCTGCAGTGGGTGACAGACTGCGGCTTAAGAGGCATAGACCGGATTGTGGAGTTTGGCAGTTCCCTTGCGATAGGGGTTATCTGGGACGGCTACGATCTGATCAGGGAAATGAGCAGATGCATTGGGTAGTGGGGGATGTACCAGTGACTGGCCTCCCGGACGCTGGATGAGGGAACCGGCCCATAGGCGCGAACTTAAGAGCGAATGCAACAATTTACATAATAATGTTACATATTGGCTGCGCGGACGCTGGGAGAG
>CANTHI010000043.1 GCA_947653505.1 uncultured Eubacterium sp. | reverse complement strand
GTAGGTTCTGCGATATAACCGATCGCATTTCCGGCTTCTACCGTTGCTCCCTCCTTATACAGTACTTCTTTTAGCTGGCCGTATACCGCACTATAACCGTTGCCCAGATCCATCGTCACAGTAAGTCCGGTCTCTTCATTGGCTGAAATGTCCGTAATCTTTCCAGTAGCCGCCGCGTTGACCGGATCATTTACTTTCCCTGCGATAATCAGCGCCGGATTATACTTATACTGTTCCAGTGTTGCAAAATACACAGTCTGGTCCATGCTGTAATTTAAGATCACATCTCCCTGCAGCGGCCAGCTCAGATCAGATTCCGGAGAAAAATTGAGAGAAACGGCAGATTTGGAATGTGCCGCTGTATCCTGCTGGTTTTTCTTCTGATCTGAGGTTTTCTGACCTGAAGTTTTCTGATCCGGAGTTTTCTGATCCGGAGTTTTCTGATCCGATGATTTCTGGTCCGGAGTCTGCTGCGCTGCATGATTCTTATCTGATTGTATTCCATCTGTATTTTTCTGATTGGCAGCAGACGGATTTGTATCTGCGATTTCACTGCCAGACGGATTTTGCTGTGCTGCATGTTCCCCGTCAGACAAATTCTGCCGTTCTGAATCATCCGTATCAGACCCGTCCCCGTCAGGATTCTGTGCTGGTTTTTCCGGCTTTATTATAGAAGTAACGCTTTTGTAGTCTTCTTCCTCCGGTACGTCCGCCTGGTTTACAAAAGGATCATCCGCCAGCTCTCTTTCTTTCTGTGCCAGCTCCTGCTCCTGCCGCTCATTCGTGATCCGGTTGGATACATAAACCCCTGTCATAGCCGCAATCGCTGCAAACAATACGAGAGACGCAATTGCATATTGTTTTTGTTGAAAAAATCTTCGCATTCTATTCCTTTTCATTTGACACCATCCACCTTTTTCTTTGTTTTACGAATAGTGTTGCCTGAAAACGGATAGTTATACAGTATTTTTCTTTTTAAAATTTTCCAGTGCTTTATTTTGGGGAATCGTCTAATATTCTCTGGATTTCTGCCAGCAGACGGTCCCTGACCGGAGGTTTTAGAAAATATCCTGCAGGTTTTAATTTTAATACCGCCTCAATATTAGCCCGGTCATTGATCGCCGTCAGAAATACAACCGGAATATCTTTCATCTCTTCATCTGCCCGTATCATCTCCAGCGTCATTCTCCCATCACAGACCGGCATTTCATAATCCAGCAGAATCAGATCCGGCCGCTTTTTCCCGATCGACGTCATTGCCTGTGCGCCGGATACTGCCAGCGCGACTTCATACTGCTGCTCCAGCATCGCTTTCATCGTCCGCAGCGCCGTCCCATTGTCATCCACCACCAGTATCCGTTTTTTTCCTGTATGCTCCTGCCGGCGCAGCGCAGCATCCTGCTCTGCTTCCTTCTGATCCATACCGAGCCGCCTGCATACGGCTTCCATAATCGTCGTATGCTCCACCGGACGGATCAGATTTTCAAACTGGGCATCCTCATAATATTTAAAAAATGTACTGCTCTCCTCTTTTGTCCCGATCGTCAGAACCGGAAGCTGCGGATACTGGCTGCTTAACAGGAAAAAAATCGAAGTATCGATATCATAAGCGCCAATCAGGCTGATCAGCACCAGATCCGGATTCACGATCTTTAGCATTCCCTCCAGAACCCCTGCATGTTCCGAGCAAAGCTGGACATGGAAAAACTGGGATAAATATGCATTTGTCTCTTTCACAATATGATTCAGCTTTCCTATTAATAAGATTTTTTTCATTTTGTCCTCCTCCGGTTCTTTCCCATTCTTACAGGCGTCACGCGCTGCCCTTCATCTGCTCTTCCATCTGTATAAACAGCTGTTCTGCAATCTGCCCTGCTTTTTCCACATCCAGATCTGTTACTGCTTCTGCCAGCTTTTGTATATTCTGTGCAATTTCAGACGGATACGCATAGTCCCGCAACTGGCTGATCCGTTCATCTGCCTGGTCGATATCCATCTCCTGCATGCTGAGGCAGACCATTTCTACCAGCGCCCTGCTGACAGAAATATCTGCCTCTGGCTTCAAAGCTTTATCATCTATCCCGCACACACCCTGCAGTTTTTCCCGATAGCTGCGCCACTCAGCCAGAAATGCCGGTGTTATGGACACAATCACAGATATATCACCATCTTTTGCCGCATGCTCCAGCATTTTAGCCACACCGGAAAGCGGCAGGATTCCTATCATAGCAGCCAGACTTTTCATAGCATGTACCTGAATCCGGTAATCATCCAGCTTCTGCGCGGCAGACGTCTGCTGCCCGATCTGTATAAAAAACTGCTGCAGACGATCCGCCGAAGAACCGATCTGATCATAAAATTCCCTGACAGTATCTTCCAGCAGCTTCCTGTCCGGCAGATGCATCCATGCATACTGCCAGTCCAGGCCATCCACCTGCGGAAACTCCTCCCATGCTTCCGGTCCATCCACAGGAACCTGTGACGTTTCCACAAAGTAATCCTGTTCTGCAGGCGGAACTTCTGCGGCATCTGTCTGTTTTACCGCTGGCGCCTCTTTTAGCAGCTCCGGCGGCAGCATGTTCCGTATCATCTGCTCCAGTTTTTGCGGAACCACAGGTTTTGACAAAAAATTATCAAATCCTTCGGACAGATACTGCTCTTTCGCACCTGCCACTGCATTTGCAGTCAGTACGACCACCGGCGTATCCCTGCATGAAAAATCTGATAAACCGCGAATCTCATGAAGCGTCTCAACACCATCCATCTCCGGCATCATATGATCCAGAAAAATGAGATCATAATGATGCTCCTGTACCAGACGCAGGCACTCCGCACCTCCGCCAGCCTCAGATACCTGAATCTTTGTTTCTTTGAGCAGATTGCGCAGCACCTTGCGGTTGACCGCATTGTCGTCTACTACAAGTATGGAAGCATCCGGCGCATATACTTTTGCTTTGTATGTATTGTTTTCTGCGATCTGACGGACTCTTGTTTTAAAATCCCCAACCGGTGTCTGGTCTATGACCTTTTGCCGCAGCACAAACGAAAATCTGGATCCTTTTCCATATGTACTCTCCGCCTTAAGCCCGCTGCCAAGCAATGACAGCAGCTGAAGGGTAATACTCATGCCAAGGCCAGTACCTTCAATATTCCGGTTGCGGTCTTCCTCAATCCGTTCGAACTCGGCCGTCAGCTTCGGCAGATCCTCCTCTTTGATGCCAATACCCGTATCCTCAACCTCAAACAAAAGCACCGCACACGCTCCATCCGTCTGTCCGTCCGGAAGGCGCTTTACCCGCAGCCACACCGTTCCTTCCTGCGTGTATTTGACAGCATTGGTCAAAAGATTGGCCAGAATCTGACGAATCCGCACATCATCCCCATATAGTCTGGACGGCAGATCATACGCAGCCTCTACTTCCAGACGGAGATTTTTTGCAGACGCGCGCTGCGCAGTCATATTTACCAGATCATGCAGCAGACTGCTCATATCGTATACAACAGGAACAATCTCCATCTTACCAGACTCAATCCTGGAAAAATCCAGAATATCATTAATGAGTGACAACAGCGTCTGTCCGGCTGTAAAAATATCCATCGCATACTCTCTGATATTCTGTTCTTTCGATTCCCGCAGGATCATTTCATCCATACCAAGTACCGCATTGATCGGCGTGCGGATTTCATGCGACATATGCGCCAGAAACTTTCCCTTTGCCTCATTCGCAGACTGCGCTTCATGCCTTGCCGTCTCCGCCTCCTGCTTTGCCTGCGCCAGCCGGATATTCTGCCGCTCTGTCTCCTCTACCCGTTTTTCCGCATCCTCCCGATATTCCATAGACAGCCGGAATACATGCATGACAGACATCAGGATCCCTGCGATCGTCATACTGTACTGGCCCGCCGTATTGATATGCCCGCGATCCAGTACCGTATTCAGTATCACATTTGCAATTCCTCCAGAAAGCAGCAACAGCATGGATAATACTGACAGTACAGTCTGATAGCTCTTATTTTTATAATCATACTGAACCAGACTCACAATAGCCACCACGCAGACAAGCCCGATCACAGCAGCGGATATATTCACCATCTCCAGCAGGCTTTTGATTCCGGACAGATGTAACAGAATCTGTCCAACCGCATGAAGACTCACCAGACAAAGCAGCGCCGAAAAACGGAATGGATACAATGTCCGCAGATTCCGCTCAAAATACATCGTCAAAAATACCGGAAGCAGCAGCACCAGATACTCCTGCATCTTATAGGCTTCGTGCAGATTATAAAAAATACTCAGCGTATCCGTCCCGATAAAGCAGTAAATACCCGCTGCCAGGCCGCCAAGCCCCAGATACACCTCACCCCGCGATGGCTGGCCCGTATACCGGCGGACAAGCGCGATCATAAACAAAACAACCGACGTGATCATAATCAGAATACAGCATCCGATATCCGCGACACTGTTACCAACTACGCCGACCACAACCAGATTCTGTGATTCCACCCGAACCTCACCAAGCAGCTCCGCTGTATCCGTCTGCCGCGGCAATAGCACAATCAGCATCTGCGCTTCCCCGCTAATCTGTGGAATATCCACAAAATTCTCATAACGTCCCGATGGCTGCTCTGGCTCCATATCCCTGTCTGCTTCTGAATGATAGATCATTTCTCCTTCAAATACAACATGCACCCCGGCATCCGCAGTGGAAAAATTCAGAGTCATTCCCGCGTATTCCTCTGGTATGATATTTTCAAAAATAATAACACTGTCATCGCTGCCCCGGCCCCGGTATGGCAGCGTTGTTTTACTGCATATTCCCTGTTCCCGCGCAGCATCATATAGCTCCAGAATCCGCTCCGGCTGCTCCAGCTCCGCTTCGGATACGCGCTGCTGCTTTAGATGAAGCGATGCCATTGTCCAGTCTTCACTGATCAGATATGCAAACTTATCCGGCAGCATGGAGCCGTCATTATCTTCCGGAAACTGAATCAGTGTAACGACCATGAAAATAACAATCATAAGTATGGAAAGGACTGCTAATTTTTGTAGATTTTTCATTTTTTATTTTTCCTGTTTGTGTTTATTAGAACCGGACGCTGCAGTAAAAGGTGCAACAATTTATTTCATGTGTTACATTGTGGGGAACCGGACACCGGGAGAGGGACTCTGCCCCGTCTGCTGTGTCCGCTCCAGAATGCAGCAGGCTCTAAGTATTCTGCATCTATGTTATGGTACCGGACAGGCCTTCTTCTTAAATGTAAGTATATAAGATTTTTCTCCGGAAAGCAAGGAAGAATGCCAGAAGCGCTTAGTATTCTGCATCTACTCTTTGAAACCGGACGGGCGCGGCATCATATAACTTATTACCCACAATAATTCCCCCTATTTTCATCATTTTGTGTTATACTATCAGATAAAGCAGACAAAATAGCAAAGGAGGCTCATCAATATGGGACATTTAACATCACGAGACGCATACAAAAGCCTGGAAGAGCGGATTAACTGGTTCACGCAGGGAGCCCCTCCGACAGAAACACTCTACAAAATCCTGCAGGTATTATATACGGAAAAAGAAGCAAAATGGGCTGCGCTGCTTCCGGTACGTCCTTTTACGTTAAAGAAAGCCGCGAAAATATGGGGAACTACCGAAGCGAAAGCTGAAAAGCTGCTGGACAGGCTTTGCGAAAAGGCTTTGCTGGTAGATTCTGAATATCATGGACAGCGTCAGTTTGTAATGCCTCCTCCGATGGCTGGATTTATTGAATTTGCCCTGATGCGTACAAGAGGTGATATTGACCAGAAGTATCTGAGTGAATTGTATTATCAGTATATGAACGTAGAGGAGGATTTTATCAAAGACCTGTTTTTTGTTACGGAAACCCGGCTTGGACGTGTATTTGTGCAGGAGCCTGTACTGACCAACAGCCAGACCAATCATATTCTGGACTATGAGCGGGCTACCCATATTGTGGAAGAAGCTGGGTATATCGGTCTTGGAACCTGTTACTGCCGGCACAAAATGTACCATGCAGGCCATCCGTGTGAAATTGACGCTCCGTGGGATGTCTGCCTGACTTTTGACAACGTCGCGCGTTCCCTTGCTGAACACGGTTCTTATGCGCGCCTGATCTCAAAAGAAGAAGCAATGGATGCGCTGGAACGCTCATATGCCAGCAATCTGGTGCAGATTGGTGAAAATGTCAGGGAGCATCCGGCATTTATCTGCAACTGCTGCGGTTGCTGTTGTGAAGCGCTGCAGGCCGCAAGGCGTTTTAGTCCGATGCAGCCTGTCGCAACGACGAATTATCTGCCCAAAATATCCAAAAGTAAATGTATCGGATGCGGAAAGTGCAAAACCGTCTGTCCGATTCTGGCCATTACTTTAAAGCAGGATGAGCAGGGCCCGAAAAAGCATCCGGTTATTGACACAGAAATCTGTCTTGGCTGTGGTGTCTGCGCACGAAATTGTCCTGCTGACGCGATTCGTCTGGAGCATCGTCCGGTTCAGGTCATTACGCCTGTAAACAGTACACACCGGTTTGTCCTGCAGGCCATTGAAAAAGGGACCCTGCAGAATCTGATTTTTGACAATCAGGCGTTTGCCAATCATCGCGCTATGGCTGCCGTATTTGGAACGATCCTGAAATTACCGCCTGCCAGACAGGCACTCGCCAGCAGACAGTTCAAATCCATTTACCTGGACAAGTTATTGTCCATGCAGAAAAAGTAACAGACGGGAGGATAAAATAATGCAGCTGCAGTCGATAAAAAACGAAGAAAAACTAATGAACAACATTTTATTTCTTTATATACTGGGAGTCGCCATTTCCGGCTGGGCATTTGTTATGATCTTTTTAAACGGCGGAATGCGGGAAGCTGTTTTTCTGGTGTCAGGACTGTCCGCCATTCTGACAAAACTATTGGAAAAGCCGCTCGCCAGCAGAGCAAAATACGTATATGCCTGCATTCCGCCAGTCATTGGAGCAGTTACGGCAGCCGTATCCTGTACAAATGACAGTGCCGGATACGTATGTCTGACGCATTATTATTTTGTAGCTACACTGCTGCTGGTACCTTATTACGAACAGAAGCTGCTGAAAACAAGCTACCTTGTTACGGTATTGGTAAACGCCGCAATGATGATCGCCTTCCCAGCTGGATTTTTAAAGCTTCATAGTGTCATCGGCTGGATCTTTACCACCATTGTTTATACTGTACTGCTTCTCGCATGCTGCTTTATCAATTACCGTACAACCGCCTTGTTTGGCATGATTGAGAGCAAGGAAGCCGATCTCAAAAATGTCCTGGATCAGGTACAGACACTGTCCGATGATCTGTATACCGCAGGAGCGGCACTGTCCAGCGTATCCGAAAGTGAAAGTACATCCGCAGAGAAACTCGCCTCTACGAGCGAACAGCTGGTTGCAAGAAGCAATATTCTCAGCGCCAAAACAGATGAAAGCATGGGCAATCTGGGTGAACTCAGGGAATGGGAGGGAGTTGTCGCTGATAATGTCGAAAAAGTCGAGACAGCCTCCAGGGATTTACTCGAAAAATCCAGAGAAAACGAAAAGCTGCTGAATAACCTGCACACCATTAACGCAGAAGTCTCGAAATCTATGGATGCCACCAATGAAATGACAGGAAAGCTCTCAGAAGCTGTGCAGGAGATTGGCGTGACCCTGAGCCTGATTAACGATATTTCCAATTCCACAAACCTGCTGGCCCTGAACGCATCCATCGAAGCCGCCAGAGCCGGAGAGGCAGGCCGCGGATTCGCCGTTGTTGCCACAGAGGTTGGAAACCTCGCAAACAGCACGCAGGAATCCTTAAAAGTCGTACAATCCGTGATCGGACGCGTACAGCAGAATGTCAGGCAGATTACGGCACAGGTTGAAGAAAATTCCACCAAAATGGATACCCAGAATGAATACTTTGAAAATGTATTTCAATGTATGAAAGATATGGCAGGGCTTCTGGCGTTTTCCGTAGATGCCATCGAAAAAATGGGCGAAGCACACAACCGGCAGTCAGAAGTTATCCAAAAGACGATATCTATCAATGAGGATATTGCAGAAAGTATAAAAAATGAAAATGAACATTTTAATTCCATAAATGCAATGACGGAAAGCAATGCGAATGATACAACAAATATTACCATGCAGGCAGGAGTCATCAATGAAATGGTTGATAAGATGAAGATGCTTCTTTCTTATTGAATTGTTGTAGTCTGCGTAAGGACTGGCAGGACGCCGGATGGGAGGCGCTGTAGTGTAATTCCGCTGCGCGGCTCATCCGGCCGGGATTTCCTGCTGTTTAAAACGACCGGAAACGGAAAAGCAAGTCATCCATTCCCGTTTTTGCTATTTTTACTGAATCTCTACGATCTCACTTAACTGATACGTCGTCATAAAACCTGTACCAAACTGGCCCACTGTATTTTCGCCCGGACTTTTGGAAGACACCTGGTTTACAATGGATAAAATGTCTTTGGTCCGAAATGGCATCCCGTTATGCTGAAACACCAGCCTGTCCTGATCAAGCGCCACCCTGATCCGGACTTCCTGATCTGCGTATGCCGTATCGCGGCTGTTTTGCAGCAGCTCCATAATCCATCTTCTGGCCTGCCCAAGATCGCTCACATTGCGGATGCGGTCGTAACTATATGGCCTTCCGGACGCCGGATGAGGGAGACACTCATCTGAAACTGCTAAGGCCCGCTGATCTGCTCTGTTAAAGCTCTTCCATTAGCTGTCCTTACTGCTAAAATACCTAACATACATCCCAAACCCTCTTTCATATATAAAATCATCCTTGTATTCATTCTCCCGGTTTCTTTTTGCAAATATCTCCTGATACTTCGCCAGTGTTTTGTTTTTTCCGTTTTCTTCTCCCAGGGATTCTTTTACTTCTCCAAGAGCTGCCACAAATCCTGCCGCCTTTTTATACTGCCTGCTATTTGACCTGGTTATCCATTTTTCAAAAGCACACTCTATCCACTTCTCCAATATTGCCAGATACTCTGCCGCCTTCTCCTCTGTCAGCTTTTGCTGGCTCTTCCACCTGGAAATACATTCCAAAAAGATGTCTCCATCCTCTGTGGAATGATAACTTTCCTGCCTTTTTGTCCCTCTGACATATTCCGATGCCGAAAACTGAAGCAGGCCGCGCAGACATTCTCCCACACATTTACATCCATTTCCCCACACATCGTCTTGTAAAAGCAGAAGCAGCAGAAGGCTGATCCCACATTCCATATCGTCTGCGGACGGTCTGTTGTTATTATACAGCCGGATGAGTACGTCAAAATCTCCAAAGAAAAATTTCAAAACCGCAAGGTTATGCAGCGAATAAGAGCTCCGGAAAAAATCTACACCCATGTAACTATCCGTAATGACGGCATGTGAGTAAGGCTCTGCATATCCACCATTCTGCCTCCTGGATCCGGCAGCAATTTTTTGGTTTTCAGCCGTTACAGCTGCTTTGCATGTTGACAGATCATCCAGTTCGTTCACGCAGCGCAGACAATTCACTGGTGACATATCCGATAAAAAAGCTTCCTCACAATATGCCTGTGCCTGCCTGTAATCTTTTGCGCAGATTGCGGCCCCGGCGATGCGTATCGCTATTTTGCTGTACATTTCATCTTTTGGATGCATTCGCTGCAACGCTTCTTTTCCTATGACAAGCGCCTGCCTGTAGCTTTTACAGCAGTCTATGACGCCAGGCACGTCTGAAAATTCATAATTCTGACCAGATGCAGACTGCATCAGTTTCAGAAAACCTCCGGAACCACCATGTTGCAAAACAGCTTCCCGCAGCATTACAAGAATCACCTGCTTTTTATAATTATATTCTCTGCCTGATGCTTCTTCCTGCAGGAAAGCAATCCATTCATCCCAAAATTCTGAAAGCTTTGGAAATTCCAGCTGTTCTTCTTCTGCTATGTTTCGGAATTGTAAAAACGGGTTTCTATAATTTTCCTGAAACTCCCAGCTCATAAGAACCTCCGAACATTGATTCATTAAAAATTGAAAAATCTCTTCTACCCGCTTTTCCTTTTTTAACGACCGGTATAAGGAGTATGTCCTGTAAATGATTACCTTATAAAGATCCAGTGTAACGAGTTTTTCCCTGATCAGCGCTGACAGGTCAAGCGTAATAAAAATATCTGTAAATACAAATACTTCTGTGTCCATAATCAGACCGGACAGCCGCGCGGCTTCTTCATACATACCTGTTTGTATACATTTTCGCACCACGGCAATGCTTTCTTCGTAAATTTTGCCAATTCCGGCCGGATCTGTATATTCCGGACTGTACCGCCCATCCCATTCCCAGCAAACCGCGTGCAGATACAGCTGCGCATTCGCAATCTGCCCGAACAGTTCTTCTATCTGATGTGCTTCCATTTCATGGGCTTCCATCCGGTCTGCTTCCATCTCATGTGTTTCCATCTCATGTGTTTCCATCTCATGTGTTTCCATCCGATCTGCTTCCATCTCATGTACTTCCTTACGATGTGTTTCTATCCGATCTGCTTCCATCTCATGGGCTTCCATCCGGTCTGCTTCCATCTGGTCTGCTTCTTTCTGAATTTTGTAATCTTTCTGATTCGCTGTCTTTATCACATCCGTCATAATTTCCAAACTCCCTGTCTTTTTATAATATCGTTTTCATGTCTCATAACGCTATGCCATTTTTATAAATTCAGATATCCTTATGCAAATACCGAAAAACTCCGCTTTTCCATTCGTCTCCACAATAAAAATCACCTCTTTCTTATTTTCTTAATATTATAAACAGACTGTGTAACAGTTTTATCCCTGTATCAGAAAAAGATTTTACTGATTCTCTAATTTATCTGATATTAATTCCGTTTTTGTGATATAATGATGCGGAGGAGGATTATTGCAATGTCTGAAAATAAAAAAACCGACAAGGAAAAAATCCATGAATTGATACAGGAGAAATACGTCAATAAAAATATAAAATGGAACACTGGCCAGTTAAAATCTTTCAGAGGGTTGTTAGTTGGAAACCTGGCAGTGGCCCAGGATAAAAGGCTGAGAAAAGAAGCCTTATTTTTCAAATATCTGGATCAGAACCTGTTTGATCATCCGGGTCAGAATACGGGCTTTTTTGAAAATGAAAAAAATATGGAATATTTTCTAAATTCTGCCCATTGCCCGGATGCAGAGCTTTACCGCACGCTTCCATTTACACCTCCGCAGGAGCTTCCGCCTTTCCTCGCAATCGTAAAAGCGCAGGAGATCATGGAACGGGAATTTTTGCACTACATAAGTCTTTCCGGTGAAAAAGACAAAAATGAAGATGAAAAAAGCCCTCAGAAAACGGATGCCTATGTGAATCTGCTGTTTGGCATTGTCATTTATGAAATTTTCTTATGTGAATTTCTAAATTACTTACCAGCTCCAGAGCCACAAGCTTATGGCGATTTATTTAAAAAAATGGATGAAACAGTAAAACGTATTCCAGAATTTTTCAATAGTCAGATACCACAAAGCGGGCAGGCTGCAAAGATGCAAAAACGCATTACAGATGAATACAACCAGCTGCGATATTTCCTGCTGACTATCTGCTCCTGGGATTTTTATATCTCGCATATTATGAATCTTTACGCAATGCTGCGGCTGGTAGCGCTCATTGAATATGTGAAAGTGAGCATCGGTGAAGGACGCACAGAAAATGAAAAAAACGCAGCCGCAGTCCGGGAAGCGTCCTTTTGGATAGAGCGGCAGAACGACTGGAATAAATGCTATTTATTCACATCCACAGATATCAATCATAATTTAAAAGCTTGCTACAAAAAATTTGCGGACGTATACCAGAAATACAATATTTCCAGCCACCTGGATCCGGAAAACAGTGCACAGGATTTAGCCCGTATTTTTTCTGACTGTGAATCAGATATGTCAGATTATATTGCTTCTGTGAAATCCCGCGTCAAAAAAACGCACCAGAAAAAAGCTCCGGAAAAAACTCCGGAAAAAACTCCGGATGAAACTCCGGATGAAGACTCCTTTCTCATAACTTCCCGTTTCGCAATACCCATACTTTTAGCAGTTCATGCGATATCCGATCTGCAATGACTGCTTAAAACCTGAATTATTTTAACTGCCTTTCCATTCCGCATTATTGGATATCAGCTCTTTAAAGGTTACGGGCGCATAATGATTGATACAGGCGGATGCATTGAGTGCTTTTTCCATTTTTTTCATATACCGGGCAGATTCATTTTCACTATTATGAATATGCCCATAAATATGCCAGGAACCCCAGTACATTCCAAACCAGTCCGCGATCGGGTAATGGCATAAACAAATCTGACTGCCCATATCTTTGACATGCATCATTTTATCCACAGATTCAAAATACCCCATTGCAGTCTCATTTTTGAGCAGTTTCCGGTCATGATTGCCCAGAATCAGATGCTTGCTGCCTTTCAGCTGACTTAAATACCATTCCGGCGGCTTTTCATTTCTAAATGCAAAATCTCCCAGTACATACACCTGATCGTCTTCACATACCTTATCATTCCAAAGCTGGATCAGTTTCTGATCCATTTCCTCTGCATCCTGAAACGGCCTGTTGTCAAATTCAATTACTGACTTGTGCCCGAAATGCAAATCGCTAATGTAAAAATTCGGAATCACTGCCGCCGACGAAAATTCCGACCTCGTGATGGTGGAATA
>CANTHI010000042.1 GCA_947653505.1 uncultured Eubacterium sp. | reverse complement strand
ACCAGGCGCTGAATTCTTCTGCCATTTCCTTATCCCTTGCGTAATCTATCTCCTGCTTTTTACCCGCAGATTTGATCTGATTCTCTCTGCCACGTTCATCCACCCTGACCGGTTTCCTCTCTTTGCCTTACTACAGCTGCTTTAAAATCCCCAAGATAAGAAAACGATCCAAAGGCCAGCACGACGCCGTCGCGGCCAGCCTCTGCCTGCGCCAGCTGCGCCGCCTGCGCCAGATCCGGCACATAGGAAACCGCCGGATGCAGCTTCCTCGCTGCCCGCGCCAGCTGCGCACCGTCCAGCGCACGCGGATGCCGCGGCGTGACAGTAATGATCTTTATGACCGAAGCCGCCTGTGCTGTCATGATCTCCAGCAGCTTTTCATATTCTTTGTCCGCAAAGACTCCTATGACACAGACGATCCTGCGTCCTGCAAGCCACTCACGCACCGTCTGCCGCAGACAGCGCGCCGCGCCTTCGTTATGGGCGCCGTCGATATAAACATCCGGTGCAGACGCTATTTTTTCAAAGCGGCCTGGCAGACGCACATGCGAAAGCCCCTCCAGCAGCGCGTCCTGTGAAATCCGTATCCCCTGCTCCCGCAGCACATCCACTGCCTTAAGGACACATGCCAGATTCTCTTTCTGGCACGAACCTGCCAGGGCAAGCCTGCCCCGCAGATGCTCCGTTTCAAACCAGGAGCCGGCGCCTTTCTGAGGAACCTGAAAACTACGGATTCCACAACTATCTGAAAAGTACAGCCTGCTCCCTGCTTCCGCCGCTTTCTTCCCCAGTGCCTCTGCCACCTCCGGCTGCTGCGCCGAAGACACACACGGGCATCCGGCCTTAATAATTCCTGCTTTTGCCGAGGCAATTTCCTCCAGTGTATGTCCTAAAAGCGCCATATGATCCATGCTGACCGGTGTAATGATGCTGCACAGCGGATGGGTAATCAGATTGGTCGCATCCAGCGCACCGCCCAGTCCGGTTTCCAGCACGACATAATCACAATGCTCATTGAAAAAAAAGCAAAAAGCGATTGCTGTCTCCACCTCAAAAGCCGTTGGATGCATCAACCCCTCTTTTTGCATATCCATGCACGCTGCCTGTACCGTCTGTGCAAGCGCCGCAAACTTCTCTCTGGAAATCATTGCCCCGTTCATCCGTATGATCTCTTCCGGCTCAAATACTGCCGGAGACGCATAGACACCTGTCCGGTATCCGGCTGCCTGCAGAACAGACGCCAGCATCGCGCACACAGAGCCTTTGCCATTCGTTCCCGCGACATGTATCACAGAAAGCTGCTTTTGTACATTGCCCAGCCGTTCCATCAGGCTGCGGATCCCCGAAAGGCCGTATACGCTGCCATACTTTTGCGTCTTTTTTATAAATGCCCTTGCCTGCTCATAATCCATCGATTATTCCTCCCAGACAGGTTCATCCGCTTCCGCTTTTTTATCTCTGGTCATCAGCTCGTAGACCGCGTCCTTCACCGGTTTATTTTCAAACAACGCCGCGTTGACCTGCCCGATAATCGGCAAATCCACGCCATATTTCCGGGCAAGTCCCATCGCGGCCTTTGCGGAATAAACCCCTTCCACGACCATATGCACCTCTTCCATCGCCTGCTGCATACTGTATCCTTTGCCCATCAGGATGCCGGCCCTGCGGTTGCGGCTGTGCATACTCGCACAGGTTACGATCAGATCCCCGATTCCGGTCAGGCCGCTTAACGTCTCATACTTTGCGCCCATCGCAAGTCCCAGCCGCCCGATCTCATTGATGCCTCTCGTAATCAGCGCCGCTTTTGTATTGTCTCCGTAGCCAAGTCCGTCTGCCATGCCTGCAGCCAGCGCAATGACATTTTTCAGGGAAGCGCCGATCTCCATCCCCAGCACATCCGGACTCGTATATACGCGAAACGCTTCATTCATAAAATAATGCTGCACACGCTCGGCTGTCTCCCGTCTGGAAGCGCCTGCTACAAGTGCGGACGGAATCCCGCGCCCGACCTCTTCCGCATGCGACGGCCCGCACAGCACTGCAGGAACCGCCTGCGGTATTTCCTGACGGATGATCTGTGACAGCGTAAGCAGCGTATTTTCCTCGATCCCTTTTGCAACGCTGATGATCAGCTGCCCTTGCGATACATACGGAGCCATACGGTGTGCGGTCTGTCTTGTATACATCGACGGAACTGCCAGCACGAGAGCATCCATGCCGGAGACAGCCTCCTCCAGCTGTACGGTATATTGAATGGAATCTGCCAGAATGACGCCTGGCAGCTTTTCTTTATGCTCATGATGTTCCTTTAAAAGCTGTATTTCTTCCTGCAGCGCAGACCAGATCACTACCTGATGCCCGTTTTTTTCCAATACAACGGCCAGTGCGGTTCCCCAGCTGCCTGCTCCTATGATTCCTATTTGTGCCATACAAATCCTTCTTTCCAAGCCCTGTTTACAAATCCTGTTTTCCAAAACCCTGTTTTCCAAATCCTGTTTTCCAAAACCTGTTTTTCAGCTTTCTATTTTCATTCCTGCTATTTTTCGTCATCCTGCACGAACACTTTATTCTCCGTTCCGGTCAGAAGCCGCTTAATATTGGACTGATGACGGATCCAGCCAAGCGCGCATACAATCCCGACGACAAAATAAATCTCTGTCAGCGCCCCTGCCGGAACCTGAAACCATCCATGCTGCCCGAACCAGACTGTCTGTACAAAAAATCCCAGACAGACAAGCAGTGAGCCTACAGAGACATACCGCTTGACAAAAATACTCAGTACAAACAGGAGCAGGCAGACCGGAACCGCAGGCGGACAAAACGCCAGCATCATACCGGCTGTCGTCGCAATCCCCTTGCCGCCTTTAAACTGTAAATGCACCGGAAAATTATGTCCCAGTACCGCGCCCAGTCCCGCGTACGCTTCCAGTATTTTAATCCCGTCCGGATAACGGCTGTGAAACAGCAGCCAGACAAGCAGCACCGCAAATACGCCTTTAAATCCATCCCCGAGAAAAACAAGCACACCCGCTTTTTTTCCAAGCGTACGGAACGTATTCGTCGTGCCGATATTGCCGCTTCCCATACTGCGGATATCCACATGCATATGCTTCGCATAAAAATAACCGGTTGTAAACAGCCCAAACAGATAACCGATGATCACGGAAATGATACGCGCTGCTGTCATCTTCCGCCCTCCTTTCGCTCACGGATAATAAATTTTAACGCCGTTCCGGCAAATCCAAACGCATCCCGGATCCGGTTCTCCAGATATCTCGTATAGGAAAAGTGCATCAGCTCTTTATCGTTTACAAATATGACAAATGTCGGTGGTTTTACCCCGACCTGTGTCATATAATACAGCTTTAACCGCCTGCCTTTGTCATACGGCGGCTGCTGCATGGCCACGGCCTCCGCCAGAATCTCATTCAGAACACCGGTCGCCACACGCATGCTGTTATTCTGGATCACCATATCAATCATGGAAAATAATTTATGCAGACGCTGTCCGGTTTTGGCGGAAATAAACAGAATCTGCGCATATGCCATAAAGCCCAGCACCTGCCGGATCCTTTCTGTCTGGCGGTAAATCGTCCGGTCATCCTTTTCCACAAGATCCCACTTATTAACAGCGATAATCACGCCTTTGCCTCTCTCATGGGCGATCCCCGCGATCTTGGCATCCTGCTCGGTCACACCTTCCACCCCGTCGATCATCAGAATGACCACGTCCGCGCGCTCCACCGCAGTCACCGCACGGATGATGCTGTAACGCTCAATCTCTTCCTTAATCCTGCTTTTGCGGCGGATACCAGCCGTATCGATAAATACATACTCCTGTCCGTCATGCAGCACCGGCGTATCAATCGCGTCCCGTGTCGTTCCCGCGATATCCGATACGATCACACGGTCTTTCCCACAGAGCCTGTTTACGAGAGAAGATTTGCCTGTATTCGGCTTCCCCACGATCGCGATTTTCGGCCGGTCATCCTCCTGCTCTTCTTTTACCGGTGCCGGAAAATACTGGATAATCTCATCCAGCATATCTCCCAGTCCGAGTCTGGACGCGGCAGAAACCGGCACCGGCTCCCCCAGTCCCAGATTATAAAACTCATACACATCCATCATAAATTTTTCAAAACTATCGACCTTATTGACGACCAGTACCACCGGCTTTTTGGACCGGCGCAGCATGTCCGCTACCTTTGCGTCCGCATCCACCAGCCCCTGCCGTACGTCCGTCAGCATCACGATAACATCCGCCGTGTCAATCGCAATCTGAGCCTGCTCCCGCATCTGGGACAGAATAATGTCCGTGCTTTCCGGCTCAATTCCTCCGGTGTCAATCATCGTAAATTCCCGGTCTGTCCATGACACATCCGCATAAATACGGTCTCTTGTGACCCCCGGCGTATCCTTTACGATCGAAATACGGGATCCTGCCAGTGCGTTAAACAACGTAGACTTTCCGACATTCGGGCGTCCTACGATAGCTACAATTGGTTTACTCATCTTGATCTCCTATTCTGATAATGCATCCAATAAATCCTGTCCGTTAGAGTTTACAATAACTATTTTGACTTGTAAAGCCTTTTTCAATTCCTGCACCGTCATATCATCCAGAAAAACCTCTTCCCCGCTGCGCAAAAGACTGCATGGCAGCAGCAGACGGCTGCCCAGATCCTGTCCGGTCAGCTGCCGGCACAGGTCCTGTCCGGTTAAAAGCCCCGCAACCGTAATCTGCTCCCCGAAAAAATCATTCCGTATCGCAAACACCTGTATTTTTTTATGCGGATAACGCTGCATAAACGCATCAGCCAGCTGACTGATAAAAGGCGCGGCCAGCACTCCTGTAGCAATCGAAACCGTCTCTTTTGAATCCGTTGCCCTGTCTTTCTCTTTTTTTAAATCCGTTGCAAAACCTTCCTCTTTGTCCAGTGCTTCCATAAACTCATCCATCAGCAGCCGCAGCATCCCGACCCCGTTTTCCAGCTGGACGTAGCCGTCATAGCTCTCCGCCGCCGGCAGCTCCATACCAGCCAGCAGATACCATTCGTCCGACGCATGGACAAAATGTGTGCCAAAACGCTCCATACACACCTGCTGCCACCTGTGAATCATCTGCACGACTCCTGCAGCCTCCTGCTTCGTAAACATCTCCAGCGGATACAGCCCTTTCCGGTATCTGGTCAGCCCGGCCGGAACGACAGATACGCTCTGCATCTGCGGAAGATACTCCGTCAGCTCACGGATGCTGCGCTCCAGCTCTTCTTTGTCATTGATTCCCTTACAGAGCACGATCTGCCCGTTCATCGTAATCCCCGCCTCATACAGCCTGCGCATCTTTTTCAGCGCTTCCCCTGCAAAACGGTTGCGCAGCATCTCACAGCGCAGCTGCGGATTCATCGTCTGCACCGAAATATTAACCGGCTCCAGCTTATAAGTAATGATCCGTTCAATATCCGCTTCTTTCATATTCGTAAGCGTCACATAATTGCCCTGTAAAAACGAAAGTCTCGCATCATCATCTTTAAAATACAACGTTTCACGCATCCCCGCCGGCATCTGGTCAATAAAGCAGAAAATACAGTGATTGCAGCAGGAACGGTACCCGTCCATCATGCCGTTTTCAAACTCTATCCCAAGGTCGTCTTCGTATTCTTTTTCAATCTCATATTCCCATTCTTCCCCGTCCGGCTTGCGGACCACCACCGTCAGGTATTCCTCGTTGATCTGATAACGATAATCAAATACATCCGCGATCTCTGTATCATTTACCGACAACAGAATATCCCCCGGCCTGATTTCCAGCTCCTCTGCGATACTGCCGGGTACAATACCGGATATTTTATGTTCTTTTCTCTGCATACTGACCTTCCTTTTCCTGTCTTTCTTTTCCTGCTGCTTTTCCTGTTTTCTGCCAGCCTTCCTTTCTCTGACTTTCTTTCTGCCAGCCTTCCTTTCTCTGACTTTCTTTCTGCCAGTCTTCCTTTCTCTGACTTTCTTTCCCAGCCTTCCTTTTTGTATGGCAGATTCTCACCTGTCTGCCATTGATCCGCATTCGTCTGTAGTCTCATAATCCATAAGATATCCGCCGCCAATCAGTACCTGCTTTCCCTGAAACGCAAACCCATAAATCCGTATTCTATTTTTCGGTATCCCTTTTTCTTCCAGTGCGGCTGCATACTTTTTTTTCAGAATCTGGCTGACTGCCGCATGCACAGTCTCTTCCATACGCGTTCCCCTGCCATGCACTTTAAACTCTATAATCATTGCATCAGACCTGCCATCCTTTGGCTCAAACATCACGTCATATCTGCCAAAACCACTTTCCCTGTTCGAAGTAATACTATACCGGTCAGAAAGTCCGACCGATAAGCCGAGAAAAAATCCATGATAGAACCGTTCCGGCTCCGCTGTTTTGGAGGATTTTGTCCCTGCGTCAAAGATGCTGAACGTAGCAAGAGCAACCCTGTTCATATAACCATTCATTGCTTCCAGATCATTCCGAAGCAGCGCTTTGATAAAATCATGATAACTGGAACTGCAGCCTGAGAACCAGTTTTTCACCATATTGCGGAACATGCCGGCGACTTCTTTATTCGTCAGCGCAAGAACATATTTCACATCTCCCCATTCCGGATCAGCAAAGCACTGTTTTACTTTCAGATAACCACTTGCCAGCAGAAGGCTCCAGACCGCATTTTCTTCCTGATCCAGCTGGTCATAAACAAGATTTTCATTGACAGAAGTACAAAAATCCCCTCCGCTGATCAAATCCTCCACAATCTGTTTGACCAGACTGCTGCTCCCGCCAATCAGTCTTTCGATCATCTGGTTGGAACTGGTATTTACCCAGTAACCGTCAATCCGCCTTTCATCCAGAAAATTCAGCACAGACCACGGATTGTAAATATTGTCGCAATTACCAAACCGGAATCCGTCATACCACTCTTTTACTTCCCGCTTTCTGTCATGCAGCCCGTATGCTTCCAGCGCTTCAAAAACTTCCGCCTCTGTAAATCCAAACACTGTCGCATACTTTTCTGACGTTACCGTAACAACCTTTAAATGATTCAGATCAGAAAAGACAGATTCCCTGCTTACCCGCGTAATCCCCGTCATAACCGCACGTTCCAGATTCTGGTTATCCTTAAACGACGCGTGAAACATCTTCCTGATAAAATCCGATATTTCCTCCCAATATCCATTTACATACGCTTCCTGCAAGGGTGTATCATATTCATCCAGCAGCAGAATCACCTTTTTTCCATAATAACGGAATAAATATTCTGACAGACGCTGTATGGCTGCGACAGCAACCGCGTCATCCATCGTATCACAAACCTGCTCAAAATACCTTTTTTCCGGTTCTGCCAAAAGCTCTCCTTCCATTAGAAAACGATGCTTCATATAGATATCTGCAATAATCTGGCAAATCGCGTCTCTTACCGCTTTGTAATCCTTTCCCTTCACCCTTGCAAAGCTCATACTGATAACCGGATACGTTCCCTGCAGCCCACGGTACTTCTCCTCCTTCCAGATCCAAAGATGCTCAAACATCCGGCTTCCGGCATCCTGCACCGAGAAAAATCTCTCCAGCATACTCATGGTAAGTGTTTTTCCAAAACGTCTGGGACGCGTGATCAGTGTTACATCGTCGTGGCTCTCCCACCAGTCTTTGATAAAATACGTTTTATCGATATAAAAGCATCCATTTGTGATTAACTTTCCAAAATCCTGTATCCCGATCCCTACCGGTCCCGGCATCAGACCACCTCCATACTGCGCTGGTATTTTGTTTTTTCTAAAGTATAAATAACATCGGATGAAAAATCAAGATATGATTATGGAAAAAGCATGTGGCTATGGACACCCTGTTTCAAAAATGTTATAATAGGTTCACACGAAAAGAAACCAGCTACGGAATGGCGGTGATTAACATTGGCTGAAAATACTCCTTACGATGATGCCTTCAAAACAGTGGTTCATGACTGCAGAAGTCTTCTGATTCCACTTGTAAACGAAGTTTTTCATGAACATTTTTCCAGTCACGCAAATGTCTCCTTTTCCTCGAATGAATATTTCATCAACCAGCAGGACGGTGTTCAGGAAAAGTGTATCAGTGACACCATTTTTACAATTACCGACACTGTTTCAAAAAAATATCACTGGGAATGCCAGTCTGACCCAGACTGTTCCATTCTGGTCAGGCTCTTCGAATACCATACCCAGTCCGCACTGGATGATGCTGTCATGGAAAACGGCGAACTTACCGTTTCTTTTCCGTATTCCGCCGTCCTCTATCTCAGGCATCCGGACTCCATGTCCGATACCCTGCGCATCCACATCCGGACTCCCGGCGGAACGGTCAGCTATGATACTGCTGTCAATCTCCGGTCCGAAGGATACATTACCGAATTTGTGAAAATTACCCTTATTGATATGACTCTGAAAGTAGCAAGAAACTTTGCAAGAAACTATGAGAATGTAAAAAAAGAGGTGAAAGCTGTTATGGGCGGACATATTTTAGACACTGAAGCGCGGCGAATCTTAAATCAGGGCAGGGCCGAAGGTGAAACAAAAGGTAAAATGCAGGGCAGGGCTGAAGGCCGGATCCTGGAGTATATCGACATCCGCCGTGAAGACGGCCATACGGATGATGAGATTATCCACAATATCATGGGACGGTTTAATCTTTCTGAAGAAATCGCCCGTTCATATGTACTTGGTGTTACTGTCTGAATCCGCTGCCTTTCAGAAAAACCAGCCCGTCCGGAACGCATACAGCTGCATTCCGGACGGGCTGGTTTTTTTATAATATGCCACAGATCAGGCGTGTTTTTTCGTCAGATATTCATGAATCCCTTTCGCTGCCGCCTTTCCGGCGCCCATCGCGAGGATTACGGTCGCCGCGCCTGTGACGGCATCGCCTCCGGCGAAGACACCCGCTTTGGAAGTCTGTCCGTTTTCCTCCTCTGCCACGATACACTGCCAGCGGTTTGTATCCAGACCTGTTGTTGTAGAAGAGATCAGCGGATTTGGAGAGGTTCCCAGTGACATAATCACGGTATCGCAGGCGATCTCATATTCGGACCCCGGCACCTCGACTGGTCTTCTTCTGCCAGATTCGTCCGGTTCACCCAGCTCCATTTTGATGATCCGGATGCCTTTTACCCAGCCGTTTTCATCTACCAGTATTTCCTTCGGATTCTGAAGCAGGTCAAAAATAATGCCCTCTTCTTTGGCATGGTGCACTTCCTCGACTCTGGCCGGAAGCTCTGCTTCGCTTCTGCGGTATACGATATGTACCTCTGCGCCGAGACGCAGCGCTGTTCTGGCTGCATCCATTGCCACATTGCCGCCGCCGACTACAACGACCTTCTTTCCTTCTGAAATCGGTGTGTCATAATCTTTGAAAGATTTCATCAGATTGTTGCGCGTCAGAAATTCGTTTGCGGAAAATACACCGTTTGCCTGTTCGCCAGGAATGCCCATAAATTTTGGCAGCCCCGCGCCGGAACCGATAAATACAGCTTCAAATCCTTCTTCTTCCATAAGCTGGTCGATCGTGACCGCTTTTCCGATCACGACATTTGTCTCGATTTTAACGCCAAGTGCTTTTACATTTTCGACTTCCTGCGCTACTACACGCTCTTTCGGCAGACGGAACTCCGGTATCCCGTATACGAGAACGCCGCCGGCTTCGTGAAGCGCTTCAAATATCGTGACGTCGTAGCCAAGTCTTGCCAGATCACCCGCACAGGTAAGACCCGCCGGACCTGAGCCTATTACCGCTACCTTACGGCCGTTTTTCTCCGAAGCCGGAGCCGGACGGATCCCATTTTCACCTGCCCAGTCTGCCGTAAAGCGCTCCAGCTTGCCGATCGATACCGGCTCCCCTTTGATGCCGCGGATACATTTGCCCTCACACTGGGATTCCTGCGGGCAGACACGGCCGCATACCGCAGGCAGCGCGGAGGATTCCGCAATGACCTGATAGGATTTTTCTATATTGCCTTCTTTTACCTGCTGGATAAATGCCGGAATATCAATACCGACCGGACATCCTTTGATACACTGCGCATTTTTGCAGTTCAGGCATCTGGATGCTTCTTCCATCGCCTCTTCTTTGGAGTAGCCAAGACATACTTCTTCAAAATTTGCTGCCCTTACCTGCGGCTCCTGTTCCTTTACCGGTACTCTTTTCATTACGTCCATTACTGATCACCTCCGCACATTCCGCATCCGCCATGATGGGTGTCTCCCTCTTCGAGCTTTAACATCGCCCTGCCTTCCTGCGTCTTATACTGCTGCTGACGCTTCATCGCCAGATCAAAATCAACCAGATGCCCGTCAAACTCCGGTCCGTCCACACACGCAAACTTCACGTCTCCTCCGACCATCAGACGGCAGGCGCCGCACATTCCGGTCCCATCTACCATAATCGGATTCATGGATACGATCGTCGGGATCCCCAGTTTTTTCGTCAGAATGCAGACAAATTTCATCATAATCATCGGTCCGATTGCCACGCAATGATCGTATGTTTTGCCTTCTTCTACCAGCGCCTGCAGCTGGTCCGTGCCCATGCCATGAAATCCATATGTACCATCATCTGTCGTAACATACAGGTTCGCAGCCTGTGCCCGCATTTCCTCTACATAAAATAGCAGCTCTTTATTTCTTGCACCCATAATCACATCACAGTCCACGCCATGTTCTTTCAGCCATTTTACCTGCGGATACACCGGTGCCGTACCTACGCCTCCGGCAATAAATACGATGTGCTTTTTCTTTGTTTCTTCCAGATTTTTTTCCTCACAAATCTCGGATACACACCCGAGCGGCCCTACAAAATCACGGAAGCAGTCACCCTCCTCTAATTCTTTCATCCGTCCGGTAGAATAGCCTACCGTCTGGAACACGATCGTTACCGTACCTTTATCACGGTCATAATCGCAGATCGTCAGCGGGATCCGCTCCCCTTCTTCATCGATCTTTACGATGACAAACTGCCCCGGCAGGCATGATTTTGCCACACGCGGCGCTTCGACTACCATCAGATAAATTTTATCCGCCAGTAATTCTTTTTTAACTATCGAAAACATAGCAAACCTCCATTCTTCCATCACTATCCGCCACAGCCGGAAGCTGTTGCAATACAACTGTGGCTTTTTTCTCCTGTACTTCTCTCAAAACTCTTCCCAGAGCCGGGGAACTGTTTAAAAATGACTCTTTAAACAACCGCTTTTCCGGATATACTTAAACGAAACTCTGACTACTGTCCGGACAAAGCGCTAGGAAAAATAAACGAGCTCATCCTCCGGCTTCTGAGCCGGTTCAATCGATACCGGATACAGCACCGGCCCTTTGCCGCGGTATTCCATTGCAAACTCATATTTTACTTCCGCGGTAATCGTAATCCAGGAACGGTGCCGGATCTGGTCAGCCTGATCGTATTTGCATTTAAACCCGATAAACTGGATATCCGCTTCGCAGCAGGTCATCGCAAACCGCCCGGGTACGAACACCCCGCGTTTGATCTTGTGCTCCGGGCGGTATACAAGCGCCAGAAACCGGATCTTTTTTCCTTCATACTTCTTTGGATTGTCCATTGCGTCCAGATACCAGATGCCATAATCCGCATCGGACAGCTCAATCACCTCCGCGTTGATGTCAAACGGCAGTTCTTCCATATCCCGGTCGTCAATCGTACCATCTTTCCGTTCATATACGATCTGCGCCCTGCGGTTTAACGCTTTTACCGTCCTGCGGAATTTCCCGCGCGGCGTATCATCATCGCAGCGGTTAAAAATAACCACATCCACAGAAAACAGCTGCTCCATCATCATTGCACGCATATTTGCCAGATACATTTCAAACGTATCCGCATCTACCGTGGCCAGCGACTGCACCAGCTCCCAGCCGTCCGGCAGCTTCATTTCCAGAAACGGACCGACTTCCCACGTACCGTTGTACTCAATAAATACCTGCTGCGGATGGTACGTTTCATTGAGCCGGGTTAATTTTTCTGTCGTAAGCTCCTCCTGCTCTCCGATCATCGCCAGATGTCCCGTCACCGTACGCAGCTTTGCCTCGTCATACTCCACATCCCCATCTTCACAGCAGATAATCAGATTACGGGCATCCTTACCAAATTCGTTATCATATAAAGTCTCATGAATCAGGGATGTCTTTCCGCTGTCCATAAAACCTGTAAATAAATATACCGGAATTTCCTCCATCTGTCAGCTTCCTTTCCGAAATCTGTAATGCCGCCATCTCTTACATCAGACCAGTTCAAACAACTCCAGGAGCTTCTCCTGCGCCAGATCACAGCCGATGACACACAAACGGCCCGTATACTCCGGCTGCCCTTCGCGCAGCTCATACTCACCCGGTACCATATCAAAATAAATCCATGTGCCGTCGGTAGCTTCTACCATTCCCTTTGCACGCAGCACCATACCATAATCTTCGGTCTCAGACAGCGCTTTCAATGCCTTTTCAATGACAGATTTTTCATATTTATGCGGTGTCTCCCTGCCCCAGCTTGTGAATATTTCATCTGCATGGTGATGATGGTGTGCGTGGTCATGGTCATGACTGCCAGATACCCCATGATGGTCATGGTCAGAGTCCTCATGATGATGACCATGATCAGAATCGCCGTCATGATGGCTGTCATGCATATCATGATCATGTCCATCATGCTCATGACTGTGGTGTTCATGTCCCTCATGCCCGTGACCA
>CANTHI010000041.1 GCA_947653505.1 uncultured Eubacterium sp. | reverse complement strand
GTTCCATGACCGAAATGGAAAATCAGCTGCATGACAGCACCGATTTTATGAAGAATGTCAGCCACGATCTGAAAAAAGCTGCAGAACCAGTCGTCGACATCGAAAAAACACTGGACGATTCTGTCAAACAAATGGGACGAATGTCCGAAGACGCCTTTTTTCATCTGGAGCAGGAAGAATTTGCCAGACATATCAGCAATGCCATTTCCGCTCACCAGACATGGCTGCGCAACCTGAAAAACATGATAAAACAACGCAGCATTGTTCCACTGCAGCTGGATTCCTCAAAATGCGGGTTCGGTCATTTTTATCATGCCATGACACCCGGCACCCCGCAAATCCGGTCCATCTGGGACGGACTCGGCAAGAAACATGAACGCTTCCACAAATTTGGCGCAGAAGCTATTCAGGCTTTAAAACAGGATCGTTTTTCTGACGCAGAGGCTGTGTATAATCAGGCAGAGCTTTATTCCAGAGAGCTGATTGCTGATCTGGAGAAAATACGTCAGATTGCGTTGGAGCAGGTATAGCAGAGCTTTCCGATCCGGATGATGTGTCCATGTTGGGGAGACGGACGCTGGGAGAGGACATCTGCTGTGTCCTCTCCCAGCGTCCGGTTAGCCACGATCCGCCAAATCCCCTCAAAACCTTCTACTGCTCCAGCTTCGTAAGCAGAAACTCTTCCTCATCCGCATTCAGAAGATCCCCGTTCACCATCTTAACCACTACTTCACGCACCTTCTCCTGCTTCATCACCGTTAAGACAGAATAATAATCCTCTACACGACTGATCGTCTGATAAGCCTCCTGTATGATTTCACGGTCCAGCTCTGACGCAGACTCACGCTGGTCGCAGATAAAGCCAATTGCAAGGATACAGCACGTCAGTTCTTCGTCTGACAGCTTTGCGGACGTGATCGCCCTGCAGAGCTTTTGTACGATATTCCCCTCAGCCGCAGCGGAAAGAATGCCGTGATTCGTATCGTCCTTTCGCAATGCGATACCTATGGCATAAGAACTGAACTGGATATTATTGGAATGCCCTTTCATGGCTTTTTTTACATCCCTGTCAAATTCGTCCTCCAGCCACTGCAGATCGGACCGTGTTTTTGCATGGGTATACAGACATGCCTGCAGATATCTGGAAGTTTCGTGCAGTGCGGACAGCTTTCCCAGCTGTTCCATACTGGCGCAAATGCTCATCGTATAGATCGCCTGAATGTTTGCGGATACCTTTGGCCCGCCGCCGATCGAAAATCCATTCAGATCTGCGCTGATCTGGCTGATGCAGATTGCCGCAAGCTTTCTTTTATCGGACTCATCCCATTCTGCGCCAATCTTTCTGGCTATGGTAAACAGCCGCTGGCGTGTTTCCTGCGATGTTACGGTTTTTAATGTATCCAGAATCACAGGCGCAAATTCCGCTTTGTTTCCCGCGCCGCAGATATTGCTGACACTGGACGCAATCCTTTTGGCTATATTGCTTTTTTCGGCCTTATTTCTGCATTTTTCATAGTTCTGGCAAAGCTGGAGAAGGTTGTGCATCTCCGCTTTCGGCTGCAGCTTACTGCCGCTTGGAGCCATGAACTTGGTCCTGATCTTTGTTTTTTCGCCGTTATCAATGGCAATCTCCGCATAACCAGCCTCGATTTTATCTTTCCCATAAATATCCCTGCTCGTCCATGCCTTCATCGTGATCACTTTGTTGATCCCCATATAAACCGTAAATGCGACGTATGCCCCATTGGCATAGCGCTGCCGGAACGAAATATTCCCATTGGCGATCGTCCGGTAAGTACCATCCAGATTCTGGCTCTTGATCGGAACCGCAATCATATTCTGTCCGGGTTCTACACGGAATCCTGTCATGACAGACGACGTATAGGGCAGTCCGGCTCCGGTAGGTATAATCTCATGAACCGCACCGTTTTTCACACCCAGATACAGACAGTCATTCAGGATTGTATCTCCCCACTGAATCGCCATATAGGGAGTGACTGGCTTTTTATTTTGTTCTTCCGGTCTTTGCCGCGTATGATGCAATACATCTGTACGCCGGGCATCCACATTCTGGCCATAACTATCTGCATTCCGGCCATCTGCACCCTGCCCATAGGCATCTGCATTCCAGCCATCCACATCCGGTATTGCAGACCTGTCTGTACGATCCTGCATCCCGGCCGGATCTGTTCCGGGCATCTTCATATCGTCCTGCATCTCTTCATATTTGTGCAGGTAATAATGATATACGGCAGCCCCTCTCGCTACAGACTGGTCCGGGTCCAGCGCTACGACAGGTTCAAAGCCGAAAAACTCTTTCAGCCTGTCCGTCACCATGTAAAATTTGGACATTCCGCCGTTGACGATGACGGCATCCACGCCCACATCCGTCACTCCCATCTTATCGGATGCTTTTTTCAATACATCCAGTATCGGGTAAATAATATTTCTTGTATTCGTGATCCTGTCGATTCTCTGGTAGTCCTGATAAGTCAGCTCTGGCGCCATAAAGACGGACAGGATTTTTTCAACCTCCTCTTTCGTAAAGTTATCGTCATAAGAGTAACCGATTCCTCCCATGTTTCCACCTGTAGGGATCTCGATCTCATCATCCGGATCGTCCCATCCGGAATCATAATTATCGCCGCATCGTTCATTTAATTCCAGCTTCAGATTTTCTGCATATACCCGAAGCAGCGGCATGATAACTTTTTCTCCCTTTTGGAGCTTTCGTACGACATCCGGATGGCTGGCATACTGATTCAGATATCGTTCATACATCGCCTTTGCTATTTCTTCATCGAAATCATCTCCGCCAAGCAGCGTATACCGGTTTGTCGCAATCTCATCTACCTTCAGCACGTCGGCGTTATCTTTCCTCCGCCTGATTTCGTGCATCGTAATATCCAGGGTGCCTCCGCCAAGATCAAAGACAAGCACCCGTTTCTTTTCAGACAGATCCAGTATACGGTTTGAAATCTCGCCATTATGGATCTGATTGATCAGATCGTAAATCACCGCATTGGGTTCTGACAATAAGACCGGCCTTTCGCTGCCGTCCGGATTTTTCACCTGTATGCCGGCAAGCTCCGCCGCGTCGCGCGTCGCGCGGCACATGGACGGATCAAAATTGGCGGGCACCGTAATGACGGCATCTGTAATATCGCATCTGTATACCCTGGATGCTTCCTTTAAAAGATGCTTTAAAATCCTTGCGGATATCTGTGCCGGTGTCCGGTCCGGAATATCCGCGGACAGGCCGGAAGCTTCAGCCTTTCCCATCTGGCTTTTGATCGATCTGGCGACCAGATGCGGCCGCAAAGAATACTGCATCTTTGCGAAATCTCCGACTAATGGCTCATAATTTTTCTCCTGCCTGTAAAAAATGCAGGAAGGAAGCGTGGGCTTTTTCATCGTCGTAAGCTTTGCCTCTTCGGATATGGTATTATACATATCCACGGCTCTTGGAATCTCGACTACCTTGCTGATAATATCGCCATTATGTTTTTCGTTGATCGTCGCAAGCACAGAGTTTGTCGTACCCAGATCAATACCCACACACAAATCATTATGTTCGTCCCTGTTCATCCCCATTACTGATCCTCCTTCACCTTTGGCCTTGAGATCCGCAGCTCCTTATCTTTGTACACCCATCCCGGCGATACAACCCTGACCGCTTTTTTCTCATCCGGCGTGTGAAATGCCGATCCTTCATAATTGCAAAATTCCACGTCAGACGCCGTCACCTCTTTTACCGAATTGATCCGCATAATCGGTTCGATATGGCTGTCCCGTACAAACTGGATCATCTTCCTGACCATAATTAACAGGCCGTTAATCTCGATCGGGAGCTCATAGTTACGTCTGCGCAGCTCATCGATGCCTTTGCGTACGACGAGCAGTTCGTCCAGAATACAGCCGTATTTCTCGGAATTGAGCTTTGCAAAAAAATCTGCCATCTCTTTTACCTTGCTGGCCTGCAGCTGCTCTTCAAATTCATCCTGCAAATCCTGCAGCATCGTATTTGTCCGCTCAAGTGTATTTTCCAGCTGCTCCACCCTGCGAAGCGCCTGCTCATAGGTAAGCTTTTTCTCCGGCTCCTTTGTCTGCTGCTTTTTCCGGCTGTCGCGGTACTGCGGAAACCCATACGCTTCACTGACTGCATCCGAAATGTCATAGAAAAAATACTTTGCCAGCGTATTGCCCAGAAGATACAGACTATTCACGTCATCATATGTATCGATTTCCGGAAACTTCTCATAGATCATAATAGCGGCCATACGGTCCTGGGAATCATGTTTCCTGCCGTTTTTCAGCGCAGGCTCTTTCCTTGCTTTTTCGAATTTGTCATATTCCTCCCGGCTGCCCTGAATGGCTCCTCCAAAATACCCGGCCGTACGCTCTGCCCACTGCAGCAGCTCCTTACGCTCATGCGGATTGGCCATACGTCTGCTGCGGAACACCTCAATGACCTCATCTCCCGTCAGATCATATCCGTATTTCTCGTTCATCTGATCCGCTACTCTGGAAGGACCAAGGTCAAAATTCCCACAAATCACGGAAAAAATACGGTTCTCCAGAACAATGTCTTCCTTGATCTGCCTTCCTCCCTTCACCTTGCGAAGCATCGCTTCATGAATCCCGCGAATCGCCTGTTTTACTCTGGCATCCCCTGTGTTAATCATCGTTTTTCCCTCTTTCTTTTCTCACTGGCATTGATAACGTTCTTATATTTTAATAAAAATCTCTTTAAATTTTATAAATTTCCCTGTCTTCCGCAAAAATGAACTGCGTCCTGCATTCCCCATCATACATCATTTCCTGCTCAATCGTAATGTCCGCTGCACTGCGCGGCTGCGCACAATGGACAACGACTGCCTGCTTTGGATTAACCTTTTTTAAAAACGTCTTCATTTCCTGAAAATCCTCATGCAGGGAAAAATCTATCCGGAACTTTTTATAGCCGCGGGAATACATACCGCTATAGCCGGCTGTCAGATAAATGTGAGGCTCCAAAGGCGCCTCAGCTTCCATCAGCTTATTGTACGGGCTGAGTACCGGAACAGACAGCTGCTCCATTTTTGCTACCATGCGCATCACCGAACGGTCCAGATAAATACAGATCCCGGTTGTATTCCATTCGTTAAGTACTTTCAAAAACTCTATGCCCTTGCTCAGCTGCGGAATCTGGCACAGGGCAGACTGCCCGCTCTGTTCCACAAATCTTAAGACCCGGTCAGCCTTATGAAATAAAGTATCCGTTTTCCTGCTGTATTCGGGATGCCTGGCATGCAGTCCGCATAAAATAACCGTATCGGGCCTTAAATTTTCCGGAATCATACAGCCGGACGTCAGCGCGGTCTGATTGAGTGAATAATCACCTGTATACAGTATTTTCCTTCTGCCAGCCTCAAATAAGACCATCATTGCTCCCGGAATATGTCCGGCTGGAAAAAAAGTCACTTTATAGGTTCCAAAATCCATTGTCTGCATAAAGCTGACCGTAGCAACCTTTTCCAGCAGACTTTTTGCCGCCAGCCGCGCATCCTCATCCCGGTTCCTGCTGCCGATAAAAAGCCGGTCATACAGCTGGTACTCCGCGAGAATTTTTGTGATCTGCGTCATATAGACGCTGGCATGCCCCGTCTGCTTCATCAGCTTTAACAGATACCCGACATGATCTGCATGTGCATGGGAGATAAAAATCTGACTGATCTGATTCATGGACTGTACAAACGGAGAGGTCAGCAGAAAATGAAAATCCGGCCCGGACTCCATCCCGTCTTCCATCCCGATCCCCGCATCCAGTAAAATACTGGCTTCTCCAATCCGCAGATAATAACAGCTCGCACCCACCCTTTGTCCTCCGCCAAGCGGAATAAAAATAATATCCGGCCCCATACCGCCCTCCTCTTCTGTCCGCAGGCTGCCATCACAATACAAAAGCAATAAAATCCAGCACATGAAACATCCGCCTGCGGGCGAAGGTGCCGGATATCTGCTATTTCATAAACTGGTCAATCGCACGGTTCAGATCCTCCACCGCCTGATGATCCCCATGCTCAATCGCATGGACGATACAGTGGCTGATATGCTCTTTTAAGATCAGTTTTCCTGTATTGTTTAATGCAGATTTAACTGCTGCCAGCTGTATCAGCACTTCGCTGCAGTCCCTGCCATTTTCCACCATACCTTTCACAGCTTCCAGATGTCCGATCGCTTTTGCCAGACGGTTTACAATCGCTTTCATCTCTTTTGGATCATGCATATCTTATATTGAAATCCTTCCTGTTTTGAAAATCTATCTGCTTTTTCAATTCTTTCTGTTTCGAAAACTCTTTCCTTCCTGCACGGAATATCTGTCCCTGTTTCAGGGAATCCCCCTATGCATTTTCACCCAGCCCCGCCAGCTTATCGATACTGCGGATCATTTCCAGCACCTGTGCCGTTCTTGCTTCCTTACTATTTTTAAGCACCTTTATAATCTCACTGCGCTCCCTTTTTACAATATCCAGATTCGAAGCAATTCTGGCGCGCAGCTTCTGGCGGCGCACGAGCAGATCATGCTTGATCTCTACCATTTCCTTCTGGTCCACGAGCGCCTGCGGCTGTTCGATCCATACGCGGGAATCATACAGCTCGCATTTCCTTAGCAGCTTTACGAGCTTGTCATAATAATAATTTAAATCTTCATTTGTTTTTCTGTATTTTTCCTGCTCACGCATGGCGGTCTGATACATTTCCCACTGATACTCAAATTCCCTGGAATCGCGCACATGATAGCGGTCGCGTCCATAGTCTACCGCATTCGTAATGTTAACATATTTAATCCTGACTTTATTTAATAGCAGAATGGCATAATTTATATTTACTTCGGCCTGAAGGATTTCCCGTCTGCTGCTCTCCAGACGGAACACAATATAGGCCGAGCCGAGAAATGCCACGGCAATCACGGCCATCCATGCGTACCGCAGATCATAGTCAAATCCCATCGACAGCACGAGCATAAGCGCCGCGGCTGTCGCGGCGGCAAACAGCAGCATAAAAGAAGCACTCCGCAGCCTTTTGCGCAGCCTGCGGTTTTCTCTTTTCTGAATCTCCCATTCCTGCTTTTCACCTTCCAGATACTGCATATCCCGTTTGACAGTAGCCTGATACTCTTCGTTCGTCCGCAGGTTTTTGATCGCATCCGGAATCTGCTCCTCCTGACTCTGGATCATTTTAAACTGCGCGTCGGAGATCCGCTTGGATGTATTTAAAAACTGGTCCCTGGACTGATTCAGCTTTGCGACATAATCCGCGGCTTTCTGAATCTCCTGTGCCTGATCGGGCGCCAGATTTTCGATCAGCTCGATATCATTCAAATAAGAGGTCACAATATAATATTCCTTTTTTCCATCGTCAATCTCTCTGGCATTTTGCATGATTCTTTCACAGCGGTCCAGCACCATACCCTCAGAAGCATTCTGCGATAACTGTTCCAGTCCTCCCGTTACCTGCACATCCTCCATGACCTTTTCCAATGCTGCCCGGTCTTTTCTCCGCTTAAAAAATCCCATATGATCACCCCTTATATCCTATATATTCATCCTTCCATGCGTCGATCTGCAGATGAATCTCACTTTTTGCCTGTACCGGAGACACCTGTGCCAGACGCTGCAGCTGCAGCACCTTTCCATACTCTGCCGAGGCTTCTGTCATACGCTCCAGCTCCCCCAGATTTTTCTTCATGGCCGCGTACTGCTCTTTTGAAATATGATGCTGCTTTAAAAACCATTCCACACGCCCGCCATCCTCCAGAAAACAGGCAGCCTGTGACGCCGCTTTCAGGGAATCCACCCTGTGGCTTAGTTCGTACGCGCGCTCATAGCAGCTGACTGCCCTTTCAAAGCAGAACAGGTACGCGTAAGCCGTTCCCATATTGTGCCAGATATCGCCGCTGACCCGGACATCCGAAGGACTGTCTGTCGCATGCAGCAGCAGATTCCGGTATTCTTCCAGCGCCTCCAGATACCGCTTTTTCTCCATCAGCTGATCTGCCTTGATCTTACGGTTTTCATAATTGCTCTGATGATCCATTTTCTGCAGCTTCATTCCTAAAAACTGCATTTCCTTTTTGGAAAAATAGCCGGAATCCATAATGATCTGCATACAGAATACGCGAAAGCTCTGCTGGTCCTCCATCAGCCGGCGCAGTTTTTCAGACAGCTGCACTGCTTCGACTTCCATTTCCAGCCAGTCGCAGAACTCCGGCGTCATAATATTTTCATCCAGCAGATAAATATTATCCTGCAAAAAATAGCACAGCTCTTCGATCGAATAAATATTCTGTCTGGCGCTTTCCAGATAATAAGGCTTCGCCGCCCGTTTAAAGCTGCAAAAAATCAGTGCGCTCATCCATCCCTCCTGTTTTTTCCTGATCATCCTGTTTTTTCTGATCATCCTGTATCCGCTTTCATTCCCATATAGCCCTGTTCCGCTTCCAGCACATGCATTTTTATATGGCCCTGTTCACTTCCAGCACATGCATCCTTATATAACTCCTATTCCACTTCCAGCACATGCTCCCAGACCATATCGCTCGCTTTAAAAAACTCGCCCAGTCCCAGATCGCGTATGATCAGCTTTACCGAGCGGTCCGAGACCGGCTTTGCCTGAATCCTGAGTCTCGTTGCCTTGACCGGACGCGACGGGAGATTCGTAAGCTCTAACGACTCAATCCTTGCTTCCCTGCTGTTTGGCATCTGGATCCAGAAGTCAATCTCTCCTGGTCCGTCCAGAATGACCTCACAGGCTCCCCTTGCCTCATACCAGTTCTCTCCGGCGGAGATCAGCGTATGAAATGCCATTTCGTTATTTTTGCGCACTTTCAGACTGATGTTAAATTTCATCTCATTTTCGCCCATATACGCATAGTTCCACGGAAGGATTCCCTCCTGTATCTCAGCCGCGTAACAGGCCCCTTTGGAAAACAGGTTTTTCCCCAGAAAAGCCCGCCTCCCCTGACACAGCACGCGCAGGGAATGCTTCATCCATTCTCCTTCAAAGCCCTCTCCTGCCAGATATACCGATGAAATGATCTTTTTGTCAAATACCTTTGGTATGACTTCCGAAAAGGAAGCGTCCTTATCTTCGGTCAGATACCCGCAGTCCGTCTCCAGAATCTTCACCAGCTGCGGTCTGGACTGCTTTCCCCTGGACAGATACCAGCAGATCATGCTCTTACCATAATACTGGAACAACGCGATATCATGCGTCGCCAGTCCGTCCTTCTGGTTCAGCGCATAATAATAAAAGCTTTTCATATAATCCATGACGGTTATCTTTTTTCTCGGCACCGGCAGCTGCTCAAACACATACTCCATCAGCTCCATCAGCTTTACACTTAGCTTTGCAAATGTGAATACAACCTTGCCGATCTCCATCTTCGGTCCCAGCTTGCCCGCCAGCAGCAGAATTTTTTTGATAAATACCGCCAGCAGCGTCCGTATTTCATAGGTCTGATCCTGTACCATCGTATAATCCCGCTCCAGAGAACGCGACAACAGCTGCGTTTCACACTTTCCCATGTCCGCCTTTCCAAAACGGACCGCCTCGTCCCCATAGACCCACTGGCCGGACGCCGCTGCCATGCAGACCGCCAGCGGTATCTGAAAAATCTCACTGCCTGCCACTGAGCTGACCGTCTCCGGTTCCGGATGCACGGTTGTCGCAAAGCTGACCATGGCATAACTGTCATTTAAATCTATTCCGATATACAATTTTTGTTCGTCTGCCATAGCCTTCCTCTTTTTTACCTTATATAATTTTAAACATTTTACTGCTCAGGATGTTCAGCTTTTCATATTCCTGCATGATCCGAAGCAGCTCTTTGTCATTGCCGGACTCCTTTAAATAAAGCATCTGGTTAATATACGCATACCTCCCGCCATAGCGGATATCACGGTATGCGCTTCCGGTCACATGGCAGTTCTCCCCGAGCTGCTGCGGCCCATGCTCTGTCTCCTGTGTCAGATAATACTCGATCTCATCATCGCCAAACAGCAGAAACTCCCAGGTAAAAATCCCATCGTAAATATTGGGCATTACCGCGGCAGTAAACTCTTCCTCCTGACCTGGTATCCGGTAATGAATCGAAATCCGGCTGTCCGGCTTCGCATGATATTCCACAAGCACACGGTTATACAGCTGGTACCTGCTGCACAGACTGTCCGGCAGCTGCTTAAAAAACGCAAAATTCATATTGCGTGATATAAACTCATGCAGCAGCTCATCCGCCATCTTTAACTGATACCGGTCCAGCTGGTCCGCTTCGGAAAAATACTTTAACAGGCCGAGCCTGCAGACGATTCCGCGCAGACGTCCTTCTTTATACAGCTGGCATGCCTCCAGAAACAGGCTGGCAGAAAGCAGCGTTCCATGTACGACATACGCATGCATACAGTAAGACCGGTAAGCCTGTATCAGAAACTCCCTGCCATTGTGCGCGCGGTATCCGGTATAAACCTCCTGCATCTGGTCCACGTACCGCGTACTGTAAAGTGTCTGCATCAGCAGCCGCTCCTCCAGCTCCGCCGTATCCGTCACCTCACATGCCACCGCAGCCTGATAGACGCGCAGCATCTGTCCGGACGGCCCTTCGTAATATTTTGCCAGATACGATACGATAACCGGATCGTTCCCGTCCTGTGCAAGCACTGCCATACACAGCTCCATCAAAAAGGCGTCTTCCCCGATATCCCGTTCACGCAGGATACCATTTACCAGACGCGACAGCTTCTGTCTGTCTATGCCGTCATATCCATAGCTGCTGATCAGCTCAAACGCCTGATCATGAAAGTCGCGCCCGATCATCAGCTCGATCATCAGATTCCGGTTCTCCTTACGCATCGCCGCGAAATCCACCTGCGTCAGATAATCCTCCAGTCCCTCTTCCATCTGATTGATCAGACAGTAACGCACCAGCCCGGGACCGATCTGGCTTTTAAACTTTGCGCTGATCTGCGGCGCTTCCATTAGAATACGCAGATAGTCCACATCTGTCCGGACCGGTACACTCAGATCCGTCTTGCCATCCATATGATGCATCAGATACTGCAGCTTTTCCGGCGCGAAATTCAGACATCTGCGGATATAATGGGACGGCTTCATCAGCTTTTCCAGCTGACAGGACTCCGGTGATACAAACCGCTGCCCCCTGTTATTTTCCAGAACAATCGCATAATCGTTCGAAAACAACTGAAAATACGCCAGCTCCCCGCTGACCGGCACACGCTGCTCTTCTTTCATATGCTTCTGGATAATGACAACATACGCAGCCATCGGATTCACACAGTAAAATTTGTGCATATATAAAATATCCGCCAATGGCCCTGCCAGCTCCTGCGTTAAAATCCCCTTGTCCAGCACTTCCTCATAGACTACCGCAAGATTGTCATCCATATGACCTTTTAAGATCTCATCAATGGCAAACTGCTTCATCGTCTCAGAATATTTATCATAAATCAGCGGCTGCTCCTGCTTATGCGCGATGATATTGGCATACAGCGCGGCTTTGTACGGATATGCCAGCTGGTTGTTATACTGAAAATACATCTGGATCACTTTGGGAAGCGGTTTCATCAGATGCAGATCCATCGTCAGTAAAAACGCTTCGTATAATCCCGTAATTTTTAAATTTGCGGCAATTCCTTTATCATACCAGTCATGATATTTGGTCTGATAACAGTGTCCCTTGATCAGGTACGCACAGACTCCTGCCAGCATATCCTCATCCGGATTTTTCTCATAGCTGCGGAATAAAATCCGGCATACGAGCGGCTGAAACTGCCGCATATTGTTAGCCAGACGCATGACCTGGTCTGCCAGATCTTTTGTCAGCACTCCCTGTCTGGAAGCCCAGTTCATCAGCAGTATCTCATATCTGTCCAGCTTTGTCAAAAGATACGGCTGCTCCTGATAGACCGAGAAAGCCTCCACATACCATAGCGGGGAATACTGGCCCTGCATAATCCTCGCTTCCATCACCCGCAGCTTTACCTGCGGCTGTGTGCGCAGCGTCCCGTTTAAACGCAGCGTCAGAAAAAAGATCATCGGATGCGTACCGTAACGCTTTGCAATCTCTTCTATTTCATCCAGAAGCCTGTCTACCACAACCGGCTCCTTTTCCTTCTGCAGACACAGATAATCATAAAATGCCCACTGCGGGTCTTTTTTTCCTTTATTTTTCTGCCGGAACTCATCCATCAGCCACTGGGCATCCTGCCGCTGCTTATTCCGCTGGAGGGCATATGCTTTAAACAGCAGATACCACGGATCATCCGGCTGAAACTCCTCCATCCGCCGGATCAGCTCCAGCGTCTGTCTGGTCCACTCTCCGGTCACAAGCTTTTTTAACCGGAAATGAATATAGCTTTTGGTCAGCAGATACGTAGCCCTCTGCAGCCCCTGCACCGTGCGCTGTTTCCGCACACGGATGCTGTCCGCGCTGGCCCACACCTGAAATTCCTCTTTTTGTACATCGTTTTCAAAATAAATCGTGCCGAAATTGTTGCCGGCATGCATTTGTTCTGTATCTATGTAAAAGCTGAACGGATAAGTACTCCCGATAAAATCCGCATCCGTAAGATAACGCTTCTGCGGGACGATAAACGCCTCATCCGTCTCCACGCGGATCTCCAGAAATCCCCAGCCTTCCTTCTGAATCATCAGCCGCTCTTCCAGACAGTCCGCCTGCGCTTTCAGTTTTTTCCCGGTCTCCTCCGCGGCAGACA
>CANTHI010000040.1 GCA_947653505.1 uncultured Eubacterium sp. | reverse complement strand
GCCTTTTCCGGATATTTTCCCTCTCATTTTCTGCCACAAAAGACAAAATCTGCAACGCCGTCATCCAGCCATCTCTTCTGATATGTAAGCATGTTCTTAACAGACTCTAACTGTACGTTTGCTTCACCATCAAATCCACCTGTCCAGTCTTCATCGTACTGAGCCATCGCGATCCACATCCAGTCTGTTCCGCCTGTATCTACAGATGTCCAGTACTTGCCGTCTTCTCCGCGTGCTTCCACATACTTCTTGCCGAGTGCTTCATAATCATCCCATGTCTTTACAGCATCAATATCTTCCTGTTTCAGACCGTATTTTTCCATTTCAGCCAGATTATAGTACATAACCGTTGCACCTACATGGAACGGAGCGCCATAATAATGACCATCAGCACCCATGTATGTCTCAAGACGGGATGCTACCATATCATCTTTATACGGAGCCATTGCGTCATCCAATGGATATAACCACGTTTCCTGACCTGCTACAAAGTTCGGGAACTGTCCGACTTCCACGTCAACGATATCCGGAGCGCCTTCGCCTGCCTGGAAGGACATTAATACTTTGTTGTGCATATCACTATATGGATAAGAAACTGCTGTCAGCTCAATCGTACGGTCCGGATTTGCTGCGTTCCACTTCTCAACCATCTTACCATACATCTCAGCATGTGCATCCACGAATGTCCACAGGTCAAGATGTGTACCATTGGAATCACCGAACGTAGAGTTAAAAGTCTCTTCTACTGCTGTGCCGGATTCTCCGCCTTCGTCCGCTGCGTCGCCGCCGTCATCTGCAGCGCCATCATCCGCCGCGTCACCGCCGTCATCTGCAGCACCCCCATCGTCTGCAGTGTTACCGCCGTCATCTTTTGAACCGCCATCACCAGAACTGCCGCATCCTGCAAATGTCAGGCAGCCTGCAACCATTGTTGCGCACAAGAATGCGCTTACTAATTTCTTTTTCATTGCTTTCCCTCCTGTTTTGAAAATCCCTTAATTTGAAATCAGCTCTCTAACTTCATGATTGTAGAGTATTATATTTTTTATATTTTGTCAATATTTATTTTAGATTTTCCTATACTATTTTAGATGTTTGTGAAATATGTTTAAAAAAGACACCTATATTTTGTTAATATTTTTCAAAAAATGGGTTGATTTTTTCAAAAATTGTATATTTTGACTTTGGAAGTTTTTGGAATATTTTGTAAAACCGCAATTCTTTAGGTTTTTAAGAACTATTTTTCGATTTCATAAAGGATTGACGCGATTCAGCTTTTCCGATATACTATTATCATAGGGGTTAAACATGAAAACGGAATGAAATACCAAAAGAAATCTGGCAGCTGTTTTTTTGGCAGACTGTATCTGTGCATATTTGGGGGGGGGAGATTATTATGCTGCATATCGAATCGCTTGACGACGGACTTGAATTTTTTAAAGCGCTTGGTTCCGAAATCCGGATCGAAATCATCAAGCTGCTGATCGCAAACAAATACATGAACATGAATGAACTGGCCACAAGACTGAATATTACAAACGGCGCTCTGACAAACCACATAAAAAAGCTGGAAGCATGCGGCATTGTCAATACTTCCAACGAATCCGCCAGCCACGGAAACCAGAAGCTGTGTTCGCTCCAGCTGGACAAAGTACTGATCGAGATCAACAATCCTGTCGTACAGGCAAATGTCTACAATACAGAGTTAAAGGTCGGACACTTTTCCAACTATCAGGTATACCCGACCTGCGGACTGGCTTCCGACCAGCGTCTGATCGGTGAGGTAGACGATATCCGGTATTTTGCACATCCGGGCCGTTATGACGCGGACATTCTGTGGTTTACAAAAGGATATGTCGAATATATGATTCCAAACTTTATCCCGTACACCCAGCGTATTACACAGATTGTAATTTCCGCCGAGCTGAGCTCTGAGGCGCCCGGCTCTAATAACAACTGGCTGTCGGACATCAGTTTTTACTTAAATGACGTATTTATCGGTAAATGGACCTCTCCGGGCGACTTTGGTGACGTACGCGGCATTTTTACACCGGACTGGTGGTTCCCAAACTGGAATCAGTACGGTCTGCTGAAAATGCTTGTCATCAACCACAAAGGTACTTTTATCGACGGCCTGCAGATTTCCAATAAAACAATCCATGATTTTCATTTAAACAGCAATAGTATGATCAAGCTGCGTCTGGGCGTGGATGACGACTCTGAAAATGTCGGCGGGCTTACGATTTATGGCAAAGGCTTTGGCAATTATGGACAGGATATTAAAGTCAGTATTCATTACACACCGGTAGAAGGTTTATAAAAAATGATTCAAAAAAGCCTTTTACCACTTCTTATAAGGACATCTGCCATGCCTGACCGCTGCCCTCAGCTCCACATAACAGCCACATGCCTGGCAGGTTGCTTCTATCAGTCTGTCGCACTCCCTGCAGAGCGCAAGTCTTTGTTCGTATATCTGTTCATCTGCGCGGTCCTGTTGTCTGATCGCGTCCAGATACCGCTGGATATGTTTCTGATCTTCCATAGCCAGATCTCTCAATAAACACTTTTTACAAATCCGCTGTTTCGTCTGCTTCTGTGACATGCCGCAGTTCCTCCTGTATATAGCTGATATAATCATCTGCAATATCATAATTACTCAGGGAATATAGCCCCCTTGCACCTGCCACGTCCTCAATCTCGTTAAAAACGGGCTGTCCGTTGTGAAAAATAAAATCAATCCCCGCCATACCGATGCAAAGCCCTTCCATCACGCGTCCGGTCAGCTCTTTTACGCTGTCCGAAACCGGATACAGCTGCACACGCCCTCCCAGACAGTAATTACTGCGAAAATCCGTCTCTGACGTACGCAGCACGGCCGCCCGGATCTGATTTCCGACAACATAGACCCGCAAGTCTTTTCCCAGACAGGACGCTGCCTGCTGGACAATGTACTGCCGGTCTTTTTGCTCCTTCCATGCCTTCCACCGCTCCCAGTCCGCTTCACAGCGAATCAGCTCTACCTCCGTACCGCCATGCCCCGCACATGATTTCACTACAGCCGGATACCACTGCGGCGGTGTCTGCGTACCGCAAAGTGTCGGCATGACAGGAACCTTTTTCTGCTTCATATAACGATACGCCCAGGCTTTATCATTGCCGATTCCGGTCAGAAACGACGGATTAAACACATGAACTCCCGCCTCCTCCAGCCATCGTGCCAGCCGGTAATCTCTGGTACGGTTAACCACAAAATCCGGCAGCCGGTCTGCAGCTGGGTATTCCGGCAGGTTGTCAGATACAGCATGCTCCGCGAGTCCGTCTGATGTGCTACGTTCTATCCGGAATGCAGGCAATCCTTCCGACAGTTGCCGCTTTATATAAATGCCTGCCCGTATGGACATCCCCCGTTTTCTGCAAGCGTTCCGGTACAAACTGATATAATGCCGGCTATATCCGCTGTCATTTTCATCATATAAAATCCAGCCGGAAAATGCCTTTTTTTCATTCACTATGTCCATACGATATACTCCTGTCCAGACAATATTTCACAATCGCATCCGCGGTATTCACACCTGTACATTTCCATATATTTACAAAATGAGCATTCGAGTTTACCTCACACAGCACAGGTTCCCCATGCTCTCCAAATAACAGATCCACGCCCGCAAAATCCAGCCGGAGAATCTCCATGACCCTGCGCGCCATCGCAAGCTGCGCCGCATCCGGTTCATAAGGCTCCATACTGCCGCCATTTGTAATATTTGCGCGGAAATCCTTTTCATGAAAACGGTGCATGGCCGCCACTGCCTGATTTCCCACCATCTGGATGCGGATATCATTCCCCCTTGAAGACGCCAGAAACTCCTGAAACAAAAACGGCCGGTTTTTCAGGCCGCTCAGACAGTCCAGCAGCCCGGTTTCGTTCTGCACCAGCCATACCTGCTGTCCAAACGAGCCATAGCACTCCTTGATTACCATTGGAAAACCAAGTCTTTTTTCCACCTGCGGCAGAAAATCCAGCTGCGGATAACCGTCTGCCCGGAAAGTCTTAGGCGCAATAATCGTCTCCGGCATCCGGATGTCCTGATGCAAAAGCTCCAGATAGGTACTGGCTTTATCATCACAGACCGCAATGCTCTGCGCGCAATTAAACAGACGCAGGCCAAGCTTTTCCAGCAACCTCGCCAGCCGGACGTCCTTATCCCAGAAAATGACAAACCGCGGCCTTCGACAGCCAGCCAAAGGATCCGGCCCTTCCGGCAAAAGCTGCGGCAGAAGCTGTGTATTCGTCTTTATTTCCAGTATACAGTTCTGCCTTCCGGCTGCTTCCACAAGCCAGGAAAAAATCTCCCTGAATTTTTCCGATTCTATAAATCCGTTGACTACCAGCCATGCATATGTCATTTCCATACCCTGTAACCTCCAGGTTTCTTATTCATAAAAAGAAGCTGTCAGGTCAGTTCTCCGATACAGAAAACCGGTCCGCCATCGAACCTGAAACCGGTATTCTGCAAAAACTGATTTCCCTGCAGCCCCTTTTCTATTTTATCATCTTTATCTCAATCCCCACTGTTTTTCGAGCAGAAAGCCCATCCGGCAGTCCTATCTGTTCCCATATTTCTATCGCAGCTTCTTTCGCTGTTTTTGTCTGTTTCCCATATTTCTATTACAGTTTCTTTCGCTGTTTTCGTCTGTTCCCATATTTCTATTTTAGCTGTTTCCAGCCCTTATTAACCCCGGTCTGCCTGACCAGACGCGTACTTTTCCTGCCATCATTTGATACCTTTTATGATCTATCTGGCTGCCGGCTGCCACAGTCCGTCTTCCTGCAGCTGTGTCCAGTCCACTTCCAAAAGCTGTTGTGTATGCTCATGATTTCTTCCGGTCTTTTTTGTTGTAACCTCTATGTATTTCTGGTTAATCATGCCATCCAGAGCCGTCTTCACCCGTGACTTCGATACCCGGTTATACGAGGCTACACTTTCTATCGTTTTCCAATAAGATGGCTTGCGCGCTGCATTTTTGATCCGCAGCCTGTCCAGACTGATTAAAATCAGATCGTTATAATGATTCCGTTCCTGTTCCTGTCTTGGCATTTCTACATAACTGGTTGCAGCAGATTTCAGTGCATTACTGAACGCAAATTTAACTCCATATATGATTACTTTCTTATCTTTTTCCTTTAAATACTCTACAACCTTTGTAAAATGAGCATCCCCTGTGAACAGAATATATACATCATCATCATTTTTTTCCGCCGTGCTCCGGTAAATTGCATCCAGAATAATGATATCTGTAAAATCCTTATCCACACCTTCTTTTGTACTTGCCGTATGAACAACACAGTCCGTAAGTTCTTTGAGCTTTTCCAGCTCTTTGCCAATCTTTGGTTCTGAAAAATCGCCAAATATATAAAGCTTATGTATTTCATAATCCTGCTTTAGCTCGTCAATCCATTCTTCCACATTTGGCTTCATCTGCACTTTATTATGATACCCATAATACCAGTGCTCATAATCCACAAATACTGCTGCTCTGGGTTTGCCGGAAGTCTTTTTCTTAAAAAATTCAAACATTTCCTCCCTCCTTTCTAAATTGCGAAGTGACTCCCTCATTTATTATAAATCATTTCAGACATTTATTGAAGCTTTTTCTCTTTGTGTAAACAGAAAAAGAAAAACGCCAAACTTACGTTTTTTTAGGCGTTTTTCCTAAATTCTCCTATAAAATCTGCCGCACAACCTGCTGGACGTTTTCTACACCAATCAGCCGGATCCCATCTACCAGCATCTGCGCATCCATCGATACTTTCGGCAGGATGCAGGTCGTAAATCCCAGCTTGCGCGCCTCCAGCACCCGCTGCTTTGCCATATTCACAGCCCGCACCTCGCCATTCAGACCGACTTCTCCAAAGCAGATCGTCTTTTCATCGATACAGCGCTCTTTATAGCTGGACAGAATCGCCAGCACAATCCCAAGATCCAGAGCCGGCTCATTCATCTTAATGCCCCCTGCGATATTGACATAAGCATCACATTCACTCAGGCGCAGATTGAGCCTTTTTTCCAATACCGCCATCAGCAGATTGACCCGGTTTGTATCCGTACCATCCGCTGTCCGTCTTGGAATCCCAAAATTACTGCGGCAGACCAGCGCCTGCACTTCCAGAAGGATCGGCCGTGTTCCTTCAATAGAGCACGCGACTACTGAGCCGGAAGCCCCCTCCGGCTTCCCGCTCAGCATATATTCCGACGGATTGGCCACCTCTTCCAGACCGTGCTCGCGCATTTCAAACACACCAATTTCATTCGTGGAACCAAACCGGTTTTTGACACCACGCAGAATACGGTACGCCGCATGCCGGTCCCCTTCAAAATATAACACTGTATCTACCATGTGCTCCAGCACACGGGGACCTGCCACAACTCCTTCCTTTGTCACATGTCCGACAATAAAAATCGTAATCCCAAGCCCTTTGGCCAGCTGCATAAACGCTCCGGTAGCCTCACGCACCTGCGATACACTGCCCGGCGAAGATGAAATCTGTTCGCTGTACATCGTCTGTATGGAATCAACCACCGCCACCTGCGGCTTTTCCCTGCGCAGCACCTCATCAATCACTTCCAGATTTGTCTCACACAGCAGGGAAAGACTGTCCGTAAAACTGCCAATCCGCTGCGCCCTCAGTTTGATCTGCTGTAAAGACTCCTCTCCGGAAATATACAAGACAGAAATTTGCTGCGCACTCAGCTTCTGACATACCTGCAGCAGCAGCGTCGACTTCCCTATCCCAGGATCTCCTCCGACAAGCACTAACGACGCCGGAACAATCCCTGCGCCCAGCACACGGTCAAGCTCCGGGAAGCCGCTTGTAAAGCGTTCTTCCCGTTTCATTTCGATGTCCGCCAGCACAACTGGCCTTACATCCCGCACCTGTCTGTCCGTGTACGTACTCTTTTTCCGTTCCACCTTCTCTTCTACAAACGTATTCCATTGTCTGCACCCCGGACACTGCCCCAGCCATTTGGATGATTCATGTCCGCATTCCTGACAGAAATAAATTGTTTTTGCTTTTGCCATATTTATTTCTTCACAACCCTGACAGCTGTCGGCTCTTCAGCGCCAAGCTCTACACTCAGTGTCAGCTTCCCGCCCAGATTCGTCTTCATTGTGCCGGCATTCTCACCGTTAATAAACACTTCATATTCGGTAGAATCACCCAGCCCCAATGTAATCTCCGCATCTTCAGGTCCTTCTACCGCAAAAGAAACCTCGTTCTCTGTAAGCTCCAGACCATTGACAGCAGTCCCCGGTACAGACTCGTAGACAAAGATGCCATTACACTCCAGCTTCGTAATTTCCCGAAACGTTTTAACCTTATACCTGTCAGCACCATGTTCAAAATTGTCTTTTTTGGTCTTGGAAGCCAGTGTATAGTCCCCAAAGCTTATTTTCCCATCTGCTTCCGTACGAATCAGTTCGTTAATTACGCTCATTTTTTTATCCTCCAGTTGCTTAAAAGATAGTAGTGAGTTTATTATACTATATTTTTTTGAAAAATGTCACCCATTTTTTCACATTTCGCGACTATTTTTTACCCCTGACTGGAAAAATGAATCTCCCTGTTTTTCGTTCCAATCGCCACCGTATCTCCTTTTTTCACGGCACCAGAAAGGATCTCTTCTGCCAGCTTATCCTCAATCTCCGTCTGAATCATCCGCCGCAATGGCCTTGCTCCAAACTTTGGATCATATGCTTTTTCCACTACATAGCTTTTCGCGGTGTCACGGATTACCAGCTGGATATCCATCTGGATTTTGCACCGGTCTATCAGATTTTTGGTCATCAGCGCGACGATCTTTTTCATGTCTTCCTTGTTCAGCATACGGAATACGAGCATTTCATCGATACGGTTGATAAATTCCGGTTTAAAAATCCGCTTTACCTCTTCCATAACACCGCTTTTCATCCGCTCATAATCCTGCTTTTCATTTTCTGTGGATGCAAATCCCAGTTTTTTTGGCTCTACAATCGCCTGTGCGCCCGCGTTCGATGTCATAATGATAATTGTATTTTTAAAATCCACCCGGCGGCCCTGTGCGTCTGTAATCCGTCCGTCGTCCAGCACCTGCAGCAGAATGTTAAATACATCCGGATGCGCTTTTTCGATCTCGTCGAATAAAATGACGGAATATGGACGGCGGCGTACTTTTTCACTGAGCTGTCCGCCTTCGTCGTAGCCGACATATCCTGGCGGCGAGCCGATCAGTTTGGATACGCTGTGTTTTTCCATATATTCGGACATATCGACACGGACAATCGCCTGTTCATTGCCAAACATGGCCTCTGCCAGTGCTTTTGATATTTCAGTCTTTCCTACACCCGTCGGTCCTAAAAACAAAAACGAACCAATCGGACGGTTTGGATCTTTGAGCCCTACGCGTCCCCTTCGGACAGCCCGAGCTACCGCACTTACAGCCTCTTCCTGTCCGATGACACGCTTATGCAGTATTTTTTCCAGCTTCTGCAGACGCTCCGCTTCCCCTTCGGTCAGCTTTTTCACCGGAATTTTGGTCCAGCCGGATACCACGTCTGCAATCTCATTTTCCCCAACCGTAAGACGACGTTTTTCATTGTTTTTCTGGCAGCGCTTTAACAGCCTGTCATATTCTTTTTTACACTGATCCCGTTCTGCTTTTACTTCTTTTGCATGCTCCAGCTGCTGATCGATCAGCGCCTGCTCCAGCTGTTCTTCCAGCTCATGCATCTGCTGTTCCAGAGAAATCAGCTTTTCCGGCACCGGATAACCTGCCAGCCGGACTTTGGACGATGCCTCGTCGATCAGATCTATCGCTTTGTCCGGCAGAAACCGGTCGTTAATATACCTTGCAGACAGCTTTGCCGCTGCTTCCAGACCACTGTCCGTAATCTCTACCTGGTGATGGGATTCGTAACGTCCCCGCAGTCCTTTTAAAATCTCTACCGTCTGCTCCACCGTCGGCTCTTCTACCGTAACCGGCTGGAAACGCCGTTCCAGCGCAGCGTCTTTTTCAATATATTTCCGGTATTCTTCGATCGTGGTAGCGCCGATCAGCTGTATCTCCCCGCGCGCCATTGCCGGTTTTAGAATATTGGACGCATCAATCGCTCCTTCCGCGCTGCCTGCGCCAATAATCGTATGAATTTCATCAATAAACAGAATGATATTTCCAGACATCGTCACTTCATGAATGACGCGCTTAATCCGCTCTTCGAACTCTCCCCGGTATTTGGAACCGGCAACCATACCCGACAGGTCCAGCGTCACGACACGGCGGTTTGCTACACTATCCGGCACCATGCCCGACACGATCCGCTGGGCAAGTCCTTCCACAATAGCGGTCTTACCGACACCCGGCTCTCCGATCAGACACGGATTGTTTTTTCCCCGCCTGCTTAGAATCTGGATCACCCGTTCGATTTCCTGTTCTCTGCCGATCACCGGATCCAGATCATCATCTGCCGCCATCCGTGTCAGATCCCTGGAATACTGATCCAGCACGGACGTCATCCCATCTCTTCTGCGAATTGGTTTCCCATTTTGAAAATCTTCTTTATATGCGTTTGTATCTTCTCCCATTGCCGCCAGAATATCAATATACATCTTCTGCATATTTACATTCATCGTATTCAGCAGGCGCGATGCGGCGCAGTCCACCGACTTGATAATTGCCAGAAGCAGATGCTCCGTGCCGATCCTACCGCTCTTAAAACGGTCCGCTTCTGACGCTGCCATATCCAGAATCATTTCTGTCTTTGGCGTATAACCATCCCTTTCTTCAATTGCTACAGAAGAAGAAGGTGCGATCAGATCCGCAATCAGCTGCAGCAGCTGCTTTTCCTCCACCCCATTATCCACTAAGATCTGCGCTGCCACACCTGAGCCTTCTTTGATCAGACCAAGCAGGATATGCTCGGTCCCTATATAATTATGCTGCAGATTCTTTGATGTCCTGCCTGCAAGATCTAATGCTTTCTGCGCTTTTGCAGTATATGGTTTCCGCATCAGTTTTTCCTCCAAAATTTGTTTTCCCTGTTTTTATAAATCATTCAGATCCATAATCTCCATATCATCATCCAGACGGCTGCGTTTTTTTCTGGATGATCTGCCAGCTTTCTGCGCTTTGCGGACTGCTGTTTCTTCCATATCCCAGTCATCCATCGAATCATGAACAGGCTCTGCTGTCTCCGGTCCTGCCTGCCTGTCCACGCGCGGATATCTGACCGACTGGCGCATACGCTCTGCTGCCATCTGTACGGTATCCGTTGAGCTTTCAGACTGACTGCGCATCATCTGCTCCCTGCGCGGCGAAGCATAACCGCCAGACTCCCCACGGCTTACCTGCGCGCGGATTTCTTCCGGTGTACTGATATGGTCCTGACGGACAGGCGGTCTTTTCGGCACTTCCTGCGCAGGCTCCTGTGTAAACGTCTTTGTCACTTTTTTCGACCGTTTGCTGACATTTCCCTCAAAATTTCTGCCTGCGGCCAGAGAACTCTTGGAAATGGCCTCCGTCTGTTTCCCCGCCCTTTTTGTCTTTTTCTTTTTGTTGCTGCGCACCCCGCCTTCTTCCTCGTCGTCATCGTCATCACTACCCTGACTGCGCAAAAGAAGAGCTGTAAATATAATAATCACCAGAATCATCGCAATGACAAGAATGCTGACGATCTTTACACGGCTTTCTTTTAATTCCGTATACTTTTCATTTAACGTATTGTATTTGGTCAGCGAAACAGTCCGTTCCACTTCCTCTTCCTGTTCATCATCCTGTCCCTGCGCTGCTGCAAAAGCGCCGGAATAACGCATATACGTATCCTGTCGTTTATCATACAGATACCAGCCGCTCGTGCCATCCGCATAAATACCATATACCAGATAATAATCTTTTAGTTCTTCTGCCATCTGACTCTGGTAGGCCGCCGCCTTTTTCCCGGACGGAAGCTTCAGCGCCTTTTCCTGAAATCCTGCTGGCACTTCCTCTCTGGCGTTGTTGATAAATATGACAAAATTCTCTCCGGTTCCGGCATATTTAAACCGCTCCACCACCTGTTTCATTTCATCATAAAGATAAAATCCGGTAGAACCTTTTCCATCCGTATTTTCCATATATACAAGATGCACGCCATTTTTCTGGCAATAAAGCGTCGGATAACTGCTGCCTGCGATCTGTGCAGAACCTTGTCCAAACGCAGATGGAATATCCTGCGTCGTTGCTCCATACGTAAAATTTGACGAAAGCTGATACGCTGCGCCACTAAGCTTTACCGTCCCATCCGCTTTGACCGCACCGGAAAGCCGCTCAGACAGACTTCGTTTTTTCCCGCTCTTTGCCGGCTGCGTATTTTCTTTTGTTCCCGCAGCCTGTTTCGTTTCCCCGCCATCTGTCTGTGCCGGATCACCCTCTGCGGCCCCTCCGGAAGCATCGCCGCCCGTCTCCGGCTGGGAATCTGACGGATTATCCGAAGATACCGGATCTCCGGTACCGTCTGCCTGTGTCTCTCCGCCAGACATGGTACTGTCAGACGGATTGTCCTGCGCACTGTCCTCCGGCTGCTGTACTCCGGCAGACGCACTCCCCACCGTCAGCGTAATCGTATAAACTGTAAACGTATTATCCTGTGCAGAGCACGTAACTTTTATCGTATTCACACCTGGACGCAGCCCGTCCCTGCCTTCCACGGAAGCAATCACCGCGCCGGAAGCAGCCGCACGCGGCACCGCCTGTACGCTGACACTTGTTACGTCTCCCTCAACCGAGGACGTATATTCCGTAATATCCGGCGAAAACGCAGGGCTGAGCACTCCCGGCGCAATATCAAAGGCAGACAGTCTGCTGTCGTGGGAAGCAGATACCTGCGCCGCTTCTGCCGTCCGCGGACTGTTATATGCATATTTTACCGGCATCAGTAAAAACAGTCCGGTCAATGCCGCAAGCAGTATTGGTTTGCTTTTGTTTTTTTTCATACTTTTTCATTCCCCTCTTTTCCTATGTTCACATACCTGGAAACATTTTACCATCTTTCTGAGCTTTTGGCAATGAAGGGCAACACAATTCGCAACTTTATGACAGCAGCCTGAATCACATTCCTGACCCGTGAAAAGTAACCAACAGCTGCTTTAAGAGCTGCGGCAGCTCCCGGAACGCCTGCAGCTTTGGTACATCAGCCTCTACCGTACCAAATCCATAAGCCGCATGGATAAACCCTGCACCTCCAGCCTGTGCCGCTTCATAATCCGCCTGTATGTCTCCCACATAAATCCCCTGATCCAGCCCGTTGCGTTCAATAATCAGCGCTATATTTTCCCCTTTTGGCCGGTTATTTGCTCCAAAACAGATAAAATCCTCAAAATACTGCCCAAGCTGGTAATACGTCAGAAACGCTTCAATATACCCTTCCTGACAGTTACTTACAATATAGAGCGGATACGTCTGCGCCAGCAGCTGTATCGTCGGAATTAAATCCGGATATAATACAGCTCCATGTCTGATCAGATAGTCATTTTCCTCCTGGTAACTTTCTTCCAGAATTGGAAGCAGCTCCTGCAGATCATGTCCCGGAAAAATCGCTTTTGCAAGTTCATCCATCGGCATTCCCATCGTACGGTACATATCGTCCGCCGTTACCTCTGTTCCAAGCTTTGGCACTGTAATCCGGCTCCACGCAGCTGCCACCTGACTGGCGCTGTCCCAGAGTGTGCCGTCCATATCAAAAATGAGTCCCGTCTTCATTTGTCTGTTTCCCCTGCCAGACGTGCCATCCTTCTTATGTATTTCTGTACATGGAACC
>CANTHI010000039.1 GCA_947653505.1 uncultured Eubacterium sp. | reverse complement strand
TTTGCGAAAAACGTCCTCTTTCTGGATCAGTTCTTCTTCCAGCTGCCTGATCTTTGGGTTCAGCTTCTGATTAATCTGATCCACATGCTCCTGATAAGCATCCTTATAAATCCGGACATTTTCCTCACTGGTCCGCAGTGACTGGCGAAGGGCTGTTACCTCCTGCTGTTTCCGGAAAATCTCCCGTTCATATTCCCTGAGCAGGTCCATCTTCGTTTTGCTGCCTTTACGGAAACGCATTGCCTGCACCGAGATATAAGAACAATCATACTGGATATCATGAAAGAAGCCCTGGTATGCAAATTGTTCCACCCAGTATTCTGCCGGATGGACAGATATATGTGATTCCTCCTGATAGTCAGACGGCGTCGAGGAGAACAGAATATCATCCGACGCTTCGCACAGCCTTTGCACTGCCAGCGCGACATGGTTCTGCTCTAAATGCTCAAGCACTTCGATACAGGTAATAAGATCATACTTATCCTGTATCGGCTCCAGCACTGATCCTACCGCGCAGCAGCCGCGGATATCTTCCCTGACGCCAGCAATCGCGTATTCTGATATATCAATCCCATAGGCCTGCGTCCCTCTGTCACGCAGGGCTTCTACTAAAAATCCCTTTGCGCACCCGACATCCATCACCTTATGCGGCTGGATCTCCCTTACAATATGGTCTGCAACATTTCCAAAGACTTCTTCCCAGCCTTTCCCCCGTTCGTACTCTTCCCCGCAATGTGTTTTATAATATTCTTCATTATAGTAACCTGCTTTCTGATCCATCCTGGCGGTCTCCTCATAAATTAAATTATGCTCTTAATATCCGGCCAAGCACATCTTCAACCAGACCGGCCTGCTTTCTGCCGGAATACTCCTCCAGCGCTCTTTGCCTGATATAGGTCTGCTGGTCTGTGCTAACCGGGTCCCCATATAGTTTTTCCAGAACCGGCAGCCATTCCCCCTGTTTACATAAGTAGCCATTCTCCGCGTTTTTAATCGCATGGGCATATGCATAGCTGGGAGTCGCGCATGTAACCGTCCCGACGATCGCTGATTCAAAATATTTTAATTCCGACTTACAGTTCGAAAACTCATTATTTACCAGCGGTACAATATTCACATCCACTTTGGCCTGCTCATACTGCAGCCCCGTAACTGTCTGGAACGGTACGAGCCGTATTTTTCCTCTTTCAGCAAGTCCCGTGTAAGCTTCCGGCAGGTCCATAAACCCGGCAATCTGCAATACCGCGTTCTCATGCGCTGTTAAAAATTCCTCCAGCTCTGGCAGGACTGCCGCCAGATCTTTCTTATGTGTAGGAGAACCGCTGAAATAACCAATTAAAAATGGTTTTTCCGCGTCCATCGATATTTTCTCCTCAAAATATTGCTGGGAAACATCTTCCTGAATCCAGTTTAAATAGTTTTTAATCACATAGCACGGTTTTCCAAAATCATGCTTCAGAATCCCTGCCAGATATTCATTTGTGGCAATCACAAAATCACATACATTGAACACCATAAAATACCTGGCTGTCGTGCCAAACCAAAAATCCCACTCTGTCTTTTTATCCAGGCCAAGCGCCTCGATCATCTGGGGCATATACTTTGGATGGCATACCAGGTCATCCGCATCATAGCAGAGCCTGATCCCCCTGCCCCTGGCCAGCGATATAAAATCTTCCAGTACATCATCCCATGCGCACCGGATCATTACCGCCACATCTACCGCGGACAGGTCTTCCATCAGCAGGGGCAGATCTTCCGTCTGAAAATAGGAGCCTGCCCACCACATACTGTATTCCAGCGTCTCTGCAATGTTATATCCCCGGTACCGGAATGTACTGCTGTCAAATGCCGGATAGATAAACGCAGCCGTATTTCTGTCCATACGTTTTGCGTTTTTTAACGTATCGATTCTGTCTTTATATGGCCGGTTCCAGGGATTATTCCGATATGTCCTGCATATGTGCCCTAACTGATACATACTGCCTCCTGCCTTTCTGATAAATGACTACTCAAATCTCCAAAATGTACAAGCTTTCATTTCCCATCTTTGGTTCTCCCTGCCATGTATTCTTTCCGCGATTTTCTGGCTGCAATATAATGCAGATAACAAGCCCTGCGGTCTTTCGTCCACCGGTCCGCAAGCTCCGGTGTGTATTTCACATATTCCTCCATATCCAGCCCTTCCTTCGCCATCCTCCCCTCATCCATTCCATAATAAATAAAATGTTTCAGCAGCGACCTCTCGTCCGGGCCAAATATCTGCATAATATCCTCGTTCACTCTGGCATAATACCGGGCGTCAAACACCGGCTCCCAGTAAGATATCTTTTTATGCAGCAGCCGCAGTTCCTGCAGTTTCCTTCCGCACTTTTTCTTCCATACCTTCCATCTGCCCATTTTCCGGACCGGCCCGTTATCTTCCATTCTGACGGACGCCGCTGCCCGGGCTGCTTCCCGGGCTTCCTGCAGTTCATCCATACACAGGTAATATTTTTCTTCAAAATATTTCCTTGCTTCTATCTCCTCTTCGATACGCAGACGCCAGTTTTCTTCCGGCTTTTGTTCCAGTGCCTGATGCTCCATCCTCTTCCCTTCCCGTACAGGATCCGCGGGCCTGCGCGGACTGTCACATGCTTTATAAATTTCTTCAAACACTTTCTCTACGGATTGCAGCTGCCTTTTAAAAGAATATTCTTCCAGCGCCTTTTCCCTGATGTATTCCTGCTGCTCTTTCGGGACCCCTGCTTCATACAGCCGTTCGAATACTGGCAGCCATTCCCCTGTCTGGCAGAGATATCCGTTTTCGCCATGCGTAATCACATTGGCATACGCATAACCTGGCGTTGCACAGGTAATGGTGCCCACAGCCGCGGCTTCAAAATACTTGAGCTCCGATTTACAGTTAGAAAATTCGTTATTGACCAATGGCACAATATTGACATCTACCTTTGCCTGCTCATATTGCAGCCCCGCGATTGTCTGGAACGGGACAAACTGGATTTTGCGCTTCTGTACAAGAGGCGTATACAGATCTGGCAGATCCATATAACCCGCTATTTTGAATCTGGCGTCTTCATGCCTGTTTAAAAATTCTTCCATTTCCGGCATGACAGCCATCAGGTCTTTTACGTGCGTAGGCGATCCGCTGAAATAGCCGATCTCAAAGGGCCTTTGGGCTTTCAGGCAGCGTTTGGCTGCAAAATATGTACCAGACACCTCTTCCTGAATCCAGTTCAGATAATTTTTAATAATATAATAAGGCTTATGAAAATCCTGCCCGATGTACCTTCCCAGATAAGCGTTTGTCGTTATGGCCGCATCGCACATTTGTGCAACCATACGGTTTCTTTCCGTCAGCCCGAACCAGTAGTTCCATTCTGCCTCACCCGTAATGCCAAGCGCGTGAATAACGCCTGGCATATGCTTCGGATGGTAAATAAGGTCGTCCACGTCATAGCATACTTTGATCCCATTTGCTTTCGCCCTGTCCAAAAACGCTTCTAATTCCTCATTCCACGCGCACCGTATGACTACCAGCACATCCACGCTGTCCAGTTCTTTCCAAAGGCCCTGCAGGTCCTCCAGTTCAAAATAAGCCCCGCTCCAGCACAGGCTGTATTCCAGTGTTTCCGCAATATTGTAGCCACGGTAGCGGAATGTGCTGCTGTCAAAATACGGATACAGGAACGCAACCGTCTTCCTGCCATGCAGCCTGGCCTTCTTTAGCGCTGCCAGCCGTTCTTCCAATGGTTTTCTCCACGGCTCCTTGCGGTATATCTGTCCCGTACGTTCCAAACTATACACAGCTTATCCGATCCTCCAATCGTGTTCCATATAGACAAGCCCCCGTTCCGGCCTGTAGAGATCCGTTTCAAATTCCGCCACGTTCCCTTTGAAGTAAATGGTACTGCCATCCGCATCTGCTATATGCAGGTCAAAATGGTATCTGCCCGTTAAAAGGCTGATTTTATAAAAGGTCAGACACACGCTTTTTCTGCCCTCCCATGCCTGATGCGCTTCCTCTCCCAGCACTGCGGAACAGCCATAGCAGAACAGCCCGTCTGCCCTGACAAGATTTACCTCGATCGTACAATTTTCCAGCCGTTTCCCTGCATCCAGTTCCAAATCCAGGCTGACTGTTTCCCCCAGCTGAAAGACCGTCCTCTTTTCCTGCTTCTGATCCAGCAGGACGGCAGACAATACACATACCGCCGGCCTGTCCGCGTTTTCCCCTGCCTGCCCTGCGGACGGACCTGGCGTTTCTTCCGGCGGTTCCTTATCTGTTTCTGTTTTTACCGCCTTTTTGCGCTTTGCACCCATATAGTTAAAATATTTCCGGTGGATGTCCACGGGGCTGCCTTCGTCTTCTACTTTTCCGTCATGTATCCAGATACTTCTGTCACAGATACTTTCTATCTGCGGCATGGAATGAGATACCAAGACAATCGTTGTCCCTTCCCCTTTGATCTCCATCAGCCTGTGGAAACACTTTGCCTGAAAATTCACATCGCCGACAGCCAGTATCTCATCAATGAGCAGCACATCCGCGTTGACATTAATGGCGACAGAGAATGCCAGCCTCATATACATACCAGAAGAATAGGTCCGTACCGGCTGGTCGATAAATTCTTTTAATTCCGAAAATTCTATAATAGCGTCCATCCGCTGGCTGATTTCCCTTTTATTCAGACCGAATATCGACGCGTTAATTACAATATTCTCCCTGCCGCTCATATCCGGATGAAATCCCGCGCCCAGCTCCAGTAAGCTTGATACCCTGCCATTGACCTGGATAGTTCCACTGTCCGGATATATGATTTTCGTCAGCATTTTTAATATGGTACTTTTGCCGCATCCGTTGCTTCCAATCAGGCCTACCGCTTCTCCTTTTTTTACACGGAAGCTGATCTCTTTTAATACCTGCCTGACTTCATACTTATTTCTGCCCCAGTGCAGCATTTTTTCTTTCATCGTATGACCTTTGTCAGCATACAGCCGGAAGCTCTTTTTAACCCCGCTTACTTCAATCGCATACTCACTTCCTGTCATCATAATTCCTCCACAAAACGCTTCTGCAGCCTGTGGAATACAAACTGGCCGGCTGCCAGCGCCAGGATGCCCATCACCGCCGCATCTGCCAGTGTACCAATCCGGGGGCTCCTTTTATAATACAGAATCTCACGGTATGCAATCGTAACCGGCGTCATTGGATTAATGTAAAAAAACCGGGCATATTTTTCAGGCACCATCTCAATCGGGTAAATAACCGGTGTTAAATACATCCATGCCATTGACACAATCCCCATAATATGTTCCAAATCCCTGAAATAAACCGTCAGTGCGCTGATGAGGCAGGTAATCCCAAGCGCAAGCACAAATTCGATCAGCATGACAGCTGGCAAATACAGCAAAGCCGCCGGATTCAGCCCCGTCCCGCTAAAAATAAGCACCGCAAATATCACGACAAAGCTAAGGAGCATATTTACAAACTGGCTGACTGTAAAAGACAGCGGCAATATTTCCCTTGGAAAATAAATCTTTTTTACCATATCCTGCTGTGAAAAAATGACCATCGTTCCCGCGCTTAAACAGGTACTGAAAAACAGCCACGGCACGAAAGCTACAAACATAAATAAATAAAAATCATCAATTCCCATCCGCATGATCGTAGAAAATACGATTGTATACACAGACAGCTGCAGCAGCGGATTTAAAAACATCCATAAAAAACCAAGCACGGAACCCTGATATCTGCTTTTTAAATCTCTCTTTACGAGGCTGACCGCCATTTCCCGATATTCATAAATCTCTCTTAACAACCGCATATACCGCCCCTTTAATCTCTGATTCCCGCAGCCCTATACAAGCGTAAACGGCGCCACGGTTACTAAAAAATTCTTATTATAATATGGATCCCCGTTTTTGAGTATTTCCTGCCAGCGCTGCCGGAACATCGCCACTTCTTTTTCATAGCGTGCTTTTTTCTGCGGCGTATCTTCATAGCCCCGCGTCTTCGACTCGTAATGATACCATTGCGCATACGCATTATACACAACCAGATATCCTTTCCCGCGGACTTTGAGACAAAAGTCCACATCATTTGCAGCTACCGCAAACTGTTCCGAAAAACCTCCTGCTTCTTCAAAAACACTGCGTTTCGTCATCAGGCAGGCAGCCGTAACCGCGCTATAATTACAATTAATACGTGCCCGCATCATAAATCCATAATCATCGGCGCCAATTTCATGAAACACATGTCCGGCATATCCTCCAAAGCCGATCACGATTCCGGCATGCTGGACCGTACGATTTCTATACAATAATTTTGCGCCGACAACCCCTACCTCTTCCCTGCAGCAGATGCCCAGCATTTCTTCTATTGCTGTACAGGTGATCATTTCCGTATCGTTATTCAGCATCAGCAGATAGTTCCCCGAAGCTTCCGATACCCCGAAATTATTAATTTTGGAATAATTAAATGGACCATCATAGCAGACGACCCTGACATTGCCATACCGCTTTTGCAGCTTTTCATAATAAGCAAATGTGGACGCTTCTTCACTGTTATTTTCTACAATGATAAACTCAAGGTTTTGATACGTGCTTTTTTCCTGTATGGAACAAATGCATGCATCCAAATCCTGTACATGGTCTTTATTGGCAATGATAATGGACAGGAGCGGATTTCCCTCTGCCTCATAACAGACATGGTAAAATCCCCAGACCGGTTCTTCCATGCACGTTACACCTGCCCGCAGGCCCATACGTTCCAGATGCTGCGACAGTGCACGCCTGCCAGCTTCATAGCAGTAACGTTTGTTTTCCGGGGCTTCGGCTGTAGAACCGCCGCACATCCTCCAATGGTACAGTGGCTTTGCCACATGCCGGATATGATTCGTCTGTTCTATACACCGGAGCACCAGATCATAATCCTGGGCGCCGTCAAATTCACTGCGCAGGCCCCCTGCTTTTTGCAACACACATGTTCTTACTACAAAGAAATGGGTAATATAATTATGGGAACGAAGCAGGTCAATGCTAAAATCCGGCTTGAAATTCGGATCCATGTATACGGACAGGTCTTCGCTTACTTTATCTTCGTCGGTATACACAATATCCGTTTTCAAATCCTGCAGCGCCCGCACGACTTCATATAATGCGTCCGGCTCTAACAGGTCGTCATGGTCTAAAAATCCTATAAACTCACCTTCTGCCATCTCCAGCGCGGCATTTGTATTTCCTGCAATCCCCCTGTTTTCTTTCAAAATACAATAACGGATCCGGGCGTCTTTCGCATGGCAGCGGCGCAGTTCCTGCTCCAGTCCCCCATCCATACTCCCATCCGCAATGCATAATTCCCAATTGCCGTATGACTGGGTCATGACAGACGCTGCCATTTCCCGGAATAATTTTACCGGGGTCCGGTATACCGGCACAAGAATACTGATTTTAGGTTCATATGCAAAATGATGTTTCCGCTGTATTTTTAGCTCTGCCCGCGTAACCTTATGCCGCGCAAACCACGCGTCATATTGTACCGGGCCTTTGAAATACCGGACCATTTTTTTCAGCGTCCCGGCAAACCCATCCGTCGTGACCGATTTTACCAGCCTTTTTGCATTTTTATAATTTATCTGCCGTATCTTCATATCTGTTTCCTAACATTCCGTACCAAAAATTCCAGCGCACGGACAGCCCGGCTTATGTTTCTGTATAACCCTGCCGGAATTTTTACTTTTTGTCCCACAGCAGCAGCCGATGTAAGCTCCGGTATCTGCTCCGCCAGTCTTTCCGCTATCTGGCTGACCTTATAATCTGTCTCCATATCGTCCTGTATCCTGATCCGCATTTCATCCAGCTTTTCCCGGTTCCGAAGGCACCATTCCAGCGCCTGCAGCCAGTCTTCTTTCCTGTTCTGGCATAAGATTCCGTTTTCTTTCTCCCGTATCACATAACGGTACGGAATGACATCGCTATAAATGCCCACACACCCGGCGGCCCCGTATTCGATATATTTGTTATAATGCTTACAACGGTGGAACGGTGAATCAGGCAGCGGCGCGAGCCCCACATCCCAATCAAGCTGGAGAAACTTTTCCTGGTACTTTTCATAATCCTGTTCAAACGGATGGCATACAACCCCCATACACCGGGCCACCGCGGGCTGTATCCCCATAAACTCTATGTCAGCCTCCGCATGATGTTTTTCATAAAACTCTTCCAATGCTTCATGCAGGATATCCTGTACATCACAGGTCCGGTCGATGGACCCGGCAAATCCTATTTTTAACTTCCGTTTTCCTGTTTCTTTCCGCGTTTTCCCTGCATGCCCCATACATGGCTCTTCCATCTGCGCTGTCCGTTTTACAATTCCCCGGTATTTCCAAAGCAAATACCGGGAAGGGCTGGCCAGTACGTCGCAGTTTTTTAAAAACCAGTAAATTCTTTTCCTTACAGAAGGCTGCCGGTAATACTTTGCCGATACCGTCTCCGGCGCAACCTCCGGCAAATCGTCATCCATCACATAAATGATCCTTCTTCCAGCCATTTTGCAGCGGGTGCCAATCTTCCAGGCCAGCCAGGAAGAACTGCGGATAAAAAACAGAACGTCTGCCCACTGGCACTGCTCCTGTGTGATACTGTCCTCTGTCCCATGACGCAGGCAGATCCTGCCGGCAGATGCCAGATAGGATAACTGTTCATACCCACACAGACGTATGGATGCAGCAAGCGCTTCATAGACCAGCAGTACATTTGTTTTTTCCTTCATCTGTCCTCCTGCCCCTCCTGTCGCTGCTCCTATATGCAGCGGCCACCGTCCTCTTCATGCCGCGCAGCCATATAAAGACAGCCGTTGGCAGATACTGGGCACACAGCCTGGCCAGTTTTATCTTCCATAACAGCCTGCGTCTCTGCATAGGCTTCATCCAGGCGATCCTGCCACGGTAATCCCGGTAATACGCCCGATACGGATGGTCACTGTTCCGGTACCAGGGTCTTTGGTACATTTCATCCAGATAGTGGATGATAACCGGGTGCCTCCTTGCCTGTTCCAGCTCGCTTTCTGAATAATAATCTTTCACTCCAAATACCTTTTTCATCTGCGCACTGCGAAATAAAATCATCAAAGACATCAGATTATACCGGGGCGGCAGCAGGCAGATCCTTCCTCTGCATACATAGTTCAGTACCCCTTCGCTGAGCATAGGCGGCAGTCCCTTATTCTTTCTGATATATTCCGCTGCCTTCGCCCCCGTCTGCTCTTTTCTCCACAAACGTATATGGATCAGCACTACCCCGTCACAAATATGAATGCATCCGCTGGCCTGGCCTGCTTCCCTTAACGCGGCTGCACGATAAGGCATCCGGACCCCTGCCACCAGACAATCCCGCAGCTCCGCCTGCTCTAATTCCCGCAGACTGCCGGCAACCGCCGTATCGCAGTCTAAATACAAAAGCCTGTCTATATTTAAAAATTCCATAAACAATTTGCTGTATATCGTATGCGGGTGCCTGTCCTTTCCCCGCAAAGGCAGGCCCTGCAGTATCTTTTTCAGCGGATAAAATACGACTGTCCTTTTATACCTGGATACCAGTTTCTGTATCCTTGCTTTCGACCGGCGGGTAAGCGCATCCTCCACAAAATGGATCTGCAATTCATCCAAATCCTGATTATTATCTAATAATGTCAGAATTGAGACACATACCTGTTCCACAAAGGATTCATTGCAGGAATACATAATGTGCATCCTGTTCATTCCCCTTTCACGCAGTACTGATAAATCTGCCGCATCTGTTCCATATATTGGGACGCCCCTTCAAAAGAGCTTTTTTTCATGTCCTTTTGAAACTTCTCATATTCCGCAGGATTGCCCAGCAGCTGTCCTATTTTTTCCGCGAACTCATTTTCCGATTCACAGAACACCTCCGGCACCTGCGCAAAGATCGTTTCCAATCCGCCGACCCGCCCTGCCAGTACCGGCGTCCCCAATACAGACGCTTCGCAGGCGGCCAGCCCATATCCCTCCCAGTCAGATGTAATCACGAGAATTTTAGCACTTTTGATATATGGATATGGATTTTTGCAAAAACCAGCCATTGTAATTTCTCCGCCAAGCCCCATATCTCCAATCAGCTTCATGCATGGACGGTACAGTTCCCCTTCTCCGAGCATGGCACACCGGATGGACATCCCTTTCTTTTTTACTTTTGCGGCAATTCTGATAAACTTCTGCGGATTTTTTTCAGCAGCCAGCCTCCCGACAAACAGCAGGTCATAGCTGTCTGCCGTTTCCGCTTCTGCCAGCCGGATAATCCTGCCAGTATCCACCGGGTTGCCAATTACCCTGACCTTTCCGCTGCCAGCATCCAAAAAAACCGCTTCTTTTAAAAGCGCGGCTGATACCAGCAGAATCTGGCTGAATCTTCCCATACACAGCCAGTAGGCGAAGGACCTTAGATTCCACTTCCGGATCCAGGACGGATTCTGATGCAGATGCGAAATGAGATAAAAAGAACCGTTCATACACGCACATATCGCAGACGCGGAAAAATCATGGGCATGTACGATATCCGGCTGATATTCTTCCAGCACCCTCCTGATATCCCTAAGCCGGAACTTCTTAAGCGGATAATACTGTATACCCGCGTTTTCCAGAAAAGCGGCAACTGCACCGGCTGGCGAGGCATAAGCAGACCTGTATCCGGAATCCATCTGGCCGCAGATAGCAATTGCCACACTTTCCGCACCAGAATAATGATTTGATTTTAATACATGCAAAACCTTTAGCATTTCATCTGCCAGCCCCTCTTTCATACATTAAGCGTCCGGCTCCATCCTCTGATATATGTTCAGCATTCTCTTTCTGACAAGCGCAAGATCATACCTTTTCACCTTATTCCTGTTATAAGCGCCACATGCCTTCCGCATTTTTGGATCCTGCGCCAGCTGCCCAATCGCCGCCGCAAGCTGTTCCTGATCCCCCAAAGGAAAACGGATCCCGCCCCTTGGATCAATCAGTTCCCTGTTTCCGCGGATATCCGATACCACACAGGGCAGCCCCGCCGCCATTGCTTCCATCAATGCCGCGGAAAGCCCTTCCTGCAAGGACGGGAAAACGAACAAATCCGCATGCTGGTATATATAGGGCATATTTTCCTGGAAACCGGCCAGCCGGACGTATTCTGCCAGGCCAAGCTTCTTTGCGCTGTACATCAGTTTTTTCCGATAAGCTCCCTGTCCGCAGATCAGGTAATACAGATTTCCGCCGCCAGACTTCCCCAGGGCGTCTATCACTGCACCATGATTTTTCCTTCTGCTCAGTTCCCCAACCGACAGGAGGACAACGGCGTCTTCAGGTATCCGGTATTTTTTATAAAATCCATCTGTACTTCCGCTTTTTAAAGGCGCTCCAAACTTTGCCGTATCTATGCCAACGCCTGGAATGTATACTGTTTTTTTCGCATGCAGGTGCCTTTTTGCAAACCTAAAATCTTCCGTATTTACTGAAATTAACGTATCTGTCCAATAAGACAGCAGCTTCTCAGCAGGATAATACAGCGCCCAGTTCCACAAAGGCGCCCCTTTATAAAAATGAAATCCATGCGCGGTATAAATAACCGGAATCCCAACAAAGTGCGCTGTCACTCTTACCAGCGCGCCACCAACCGGAGAATGGCAGTGCACCCACAGAAAGCTCTGACGACGCATAAGCTCCAGCATCTGCCAATATGCCTTCCAACAGCTTTTTACATCCAGAATATCCCTCGGGCAATCCCACTGGTGCATAACAACACCCATATTCCCCAGCATCCGGCATAGTTTGTGAATGCGTCCCGCATCGCATGTATTTCCATTTTTAAAATTACACGCCGTATGCACCTCATATCCCAGCTCCTGCAGCAGGCGGATGTTCGGCATATTGAACTGGTCAATCATAGAAGCTACCGATGCCGCCATCAGCACTTTTTTCTGCTTCACAGCACAGAACCTTCATTCATAATTTCCGCTACGGACTTCATGATCCTGACATACATGGAATAACTGTCCGTATTTCCTCCGGCGTCCTTTTTTCCTGCTTTTGGATCCGTTTTTTTATCCGGCGCTTCCCACAGCGCCGCCATAGCGTCATTTGGATGCGCGACTCCCCAAAGCAGTCCATCCGCACCAGCCCCCAGGGCTTCGCAAATACTTGCAAACGTCTCAAGGCTCATTATCCTTGTGCCACGCTCAATGTGCCCTAAAAAAGACATGCTGATGCCGCATTTTCTGGCAAGCTCATCCTGCGACCAGCCCTTTGCTTTCCTGACCTGGCGGATCCGCATTCCCATTCTGGTATAATCCAATTCTCCCATAATCCCCTCCATCATGTATGCTGATGCCGAATCTGACATGCACATAAAACATAACATTTTATAAGAAATTGTTATGCATTTAAAATGTAGTTTATAAGCCGCAAACCCGCATAAAATAAGGAAAAAATGAGATTCGCAGAGATTTTTGCCTGAATAAAAAGCACAACTTTTTGATCAGGGCATAAAAATGGACAGATTTTCAGGCTCTGTCGTTTTTTCTATTTTTTTATGTATATCATCTAAATGATCAGGAATAATTTATGGAATTTTTAGAGAAAAATAACAATATTTTCTTTAGTATTGCAAAAAGAATAGAATTGGTATAGAATACTTTCAGGTAACAATTTCTTATAAAATGTTGTGTAAAAGAATCAATTGTGAATCTGCGTTCCGTCTGAAATCACCTGACAGTATCTGTTCCAGATGTTCAGGTGCCTCTCTCCGTGCCACTTTTGTTTTCATAGATAATGTGAAAAAATAATTTTTGGTTCATGAATATTATCGCTTATTTTCCCGTAAAATAGGAGATTTTGCGTGTGGACATCAGGCAGCGATGTGCTTTCCTTTCTGGAGCGGGAGAGGGCAGATGTGCTTCTGACGG
>CANTHI010000038.1 GCA_947653505.1 uncultured Eubacterium sp. | reverse complement strand
GTACATTCGCTGGCGGACGGAAAGTATGCGGTGGATGTGGTTTTGAAAGGCGGAATATGATATTACTGAATCGCTCGTTCAAAGCGGCCATACAAATATTGGCTTTTTGGGTGATATTTATTATGCCCAGACAAATCTGGAGCGTTACCGCGGTTACTGTGCCTGTATGCAGTCACACCGGCTGGATATCCATCCGGAATGCTGCCTGACTGGCAGTATCGGAATCTTTTCTTATGGGAAAGAGCTGTATGATTTTTTAAACAGCCTGACAGACTGGCCTTCGGCTTTTGTATGTGTCAGTGATTTTGTGGCACATTTTGTCAGACAGTATATGGATGAAAATCCGGATCATGTCCCGCATCCGGTGATTCTGACCGGATTTGATAATTCTGAAGAATACACCAATGTGGCAGGACATATCACAACCGCAAACGTACCGACCAGTCTGCTTGGCAAACGGCTGGCGCTGCAGCTTTTATTCCGCACGCAGCATCCGGATGCGCCTTTTGAGCTGACTTTTGTACGGCCTACTATAATTTTTTAAGGTTCTGCTTCTGATTTGCAAAAAGATCCTTACCTCTCTAAATTAGCGCAGCGAAATAATACACATGTATTCCTGATATCAAAATGTATATAATAAAATTAGATTAAAGAACAGGAGGAATAAAAATGGTAGCTGAAAAACCGATCAGTATAAGCGCCGAATCCCGCACACGTATTGCAAATGGCGAACCGTTGTTTGATGAAGCGCAAAACCTTGTTGTTATTTCTGCTTATGACTATGACGAAATGCTAAAAGCAAAAGAAAAAGAAGAGTACTGGGCAGAAATCGACAGACGGGCAGAACGCCTGAAACGGGGGGAAGGTATTCATAAAACTATGGAAGAACTCAGGGCAATGGAATAATGAATGATTTTACATTTGATAAAAAAGCCTGGCCGGAATATCTCTACTGGCAGATGCAGGACCGAAAAACGATAAAGAAAATGAATGATCTGATAGAAGATATTCAGCGCAATGGACCATTAAAAGGAATCGGGAAGCCGGAAGCGTTAAAACACCGTCATGGGTATTCCCGGCGCATTGACGATAAAAACCGCCTTATTTATGAAATTGATGAATTACAAAATATAAAAATCATATCCTGCAAAGGCCATTATGACGAATAAGATTTGATAGTGGCCGCCTCCTGATTCAAGCCGCAGATGTTTGTAACTGTTATTTTGATTCACGTTTTGGCTATGCGGACACCGGACAAAAGGCGTCCGCACAGCCAGTATTTAACCAATTTCCACCCGGTCCACAGCCAGTACGCTTCCGCCCGCTTCTGACCGTATCAGTATCTCATTTTTCCCTTTTTCAAGCTCCACCGCGGCAGCTACCGGCTGGAAGCAGTCAGCCGGCCAGACTGGTACGGTAACGGTCTGGCCGTTTACTTCTATCTGAAGACCGGTCTGATCCTGATCGTCTGTAAATTCCAGCTGCTTTACATAAATATGCAGCACGGCATGTTTTGTTTCTGCGCTGGTGATCTGCACCGATACAGATTCCTCCGTATCCACAAATCCTACAGCCGCCTGTCCGGATACGGCTCCTGTCTCCTGCTGCAGGGTCACGCCTTCGCTTCGTGTAAACGTATCTGCCAGCCAGACTTCCCGCGCAGGTTCTCCCGACGGAGGCTTCAGCAGACTGTCAGCTGCGTCCGGTTCCATACTTAACAGCTTTCCGGATGCGTCAAAACCTGCATATCCAAACCGGACAGAACGGCTCCATCCGGCGCCCTGCCATCTGGCTGCATGATAAACGATCACGGTCTGGGAGCCATCCGGTGATTCGGTAAAGCTGTTATGCCCCGGTCCCCAGACGCCATTGCCGGATTGAAGCACTGGTGTTTCCTGTTTATGCCATGATTCCGGCTGTTTTACATCTGCATGGATATCCGCCGTTAAAAGCCCCAGACAATAATCGTCCGTCCAGCTGCCGCTTGCGGAATAGACAAGGTTGATCGTCTGGTCTTTTATGATAATTTCCGGTCCCTCGTTTACCAGCGGCTCTCCCTGCTTTTCCCATTCGTATTCCGGAACGGACAGCAGTATTTTTTCCTGCATGACTTCTGTCGGAGATACCATCTGCGCCAGATACAGATCCTGACGGACATTTTCATAGCCTTCCCATCCGGACCAGATAAAATATCTGCCTGATTCCAGCTCCAGCACGGTCCCGTCAATCGCAAACTTATCGTCCATACCGGCCATCGGACTGCATTCCCAGCTGCCGGCAAACGGGTCTTTGTTTTCATTGGACAGCACATACATCTGATGCATCGGCTCTCCCGGCACTTTGGCGGCAAAGTACACATACCATACATCGTCCAGATAAAACAGCTCCGGCGCCCAGAGATTTTCCAGCTCGGATACCGGTTCATACAGCACACAGCTTTCCCCTGCGGCAATATTCCCAAGCTCCCCGGAACGTGACAGCACGACACGGTCTCCGGCTGTTTTCGTATAATAATACCATCCGTCCTTTTTGAAGACAAACGGATCTGCGCCTTCCTGATCGATTACCGGTGAAATTCCTTTTGCGATTGTTTGCTTCTCCATCTTTGCACACCCCGTAAAAACAGCCGCCGCCAGTATCAGCATCAGGCCGGACAGACAAATTTTCTGAAATAGATGTCTCATACTGATCCTGCCTTTCATCTGATGCACGACTGTTTTCCTGCCTGACCTTTGCATTTTTTATGATACTGCAGATTGATCTCCCGGATTTTTTCGAGACTGCATTTTGGCTGTCTGTCATAGGTCAGAAGGCCGTTCATCTCCTGCTCCACATCTGTCAGCTGCGTGTAGCAAAAGCCGCACAGTCCCTCCGACGCATACACTGCGTGCAGGATCCTCCGGTAATCCTCCAGAAAATCTTCCTCATTATCCACAGCCGTATATCCCCATGCGTCTTCCCCGGACAGCTCAAATCCAATACCGCCAAACTCCGTCAGTATCACCGGCTCCCCCTGATACGCGAAACCTCTGGCATAAATGTCCCAGTCTGCCGACGGACAGCTGACCAGATTTTCCCTCGTAGCCAGCATTTCTTTATATGCCGCGAACTTCTCATTTTCTTCCTTCTGCCCGTGCGCATAGTTATGTATCGCGCAGATGTCTGTTGTGGTCATTTCCCAGCCATCGTTGGACACCACCAGCCTCGTATGATCCAGTGCGTGCAGATAATGATACATCGCCTGTGAAAAATGCTGCTGTCTGTCATCCGAGTGGATATTAGGTATTCCCCAGCTTTCATTGAGCGGAACCCAGACGATAATACACGGATGACTGTAATCGCGTCTTACAGTCTCCGACCACTCCTGCATCAGACGCTTTGCCGCATCCGGCCCGTACATAGGCGCAGACGCACATTCGCCCCATACCAGAAATCCCAGCTGGTCTGCCCAGTACAAAAATGCGGGATCCTCCATCTTCTGATGCTTGCGGCATCCATTAAAGCCCATCTGTTTTGCCAGCTCAATATCTTTTTTATAATCCTCATCCGAAGGCGCCGTCATCAGCCCGTCCGGCCAGTAGCCCTGATCCAGTACGAGACGCTCGTAATACGGCTTGTTGTTCAGATAGACCATACCATTTTCCTGATGCACTTTGCGGAATCCAAAATAACTGCTGACCTGATCCGCCGCATGTCCGTCTGCCGTCCGCAGCGTCAGCGTCACGTTAAACAGATTGGGATGTTCCGGCGTCCATGACCAGCCGTCGTCGTGAAAGTTTGTCCTGAAAATATGCTGCTGCAGCAGGTCCACATCCCAGGAAAGCACCGGACTGTGACAGGCTATGCTCCCCGCGCAGACGACATCATCCGCAAACCGGATCTCATACTCTGCCTGACATCCGCTGCAGTCGCCCGCGATCGTGCAGCTGATGCATTCCTTTCCTTCATCATACAGCGACGTAAACCGGATATCTGAAAAATGCCGCTCCTCCACGCTCTCGAGCCAGACTGTCTGCCAGATGCCGGTCGAGCCGGTATACCAGATTCCTTTTGGTTTTGTCTCCCAGCTTTGTTTTCCTCTCGGAATCATCTCATCTGTGTGCGGGTCATAAACACGTACTGCCAGATGCTGCTCCTGTCCGTTCCGCATCGCGTCTGTAATATCAAAGAAAAACGGCGTATGCCCTCCTTCATGTTCACCCAGCAGTCTGCCATTTAAAAATACCATCGCATGATAATCCACCGCTCCAAAGTGCAAAAACACCCGCTTTCCTTTTGTTTTTTCTGCCGGAAAGTTTCTTTTATACCACACAGTATCATGGCAGGCTGTATCAGAAATCCCGCTCAGCCTGCTCTGATAGACAAACGGCACCTGAATCTGGCTGGCAAACGTATGCGTCTGCTGATACCACTGCTGTGCCAGACCACAGTTGCTGTCATCAAAGCAGAACTGCCACGTACCGTTCAGATTCTGCCAGTTCTTCCGGACAAACTGGGGTCTTGGATAAAAATTTCTTGCAGCCATGTGCAACTCCTCCTGTTTTCTTTTTTCTGCCATTATTTAATCCCGCTGTTTAATGCCATCGACTGCATAAAGCTCTTTTGTGCAATCAGATACAGCAAAAAGGTCGGAATCAGCGCCAGAATCGCTCCGGCAGTCCCCACGCCCGGATACGTCATATACTGCCCCTGCAGCAGCTGCAGCCCCGGCGTGATCGGCAGCTTATCGATATCATTCATTACAATCGACGGCCAGAGGAAGTCATTCCATGCCCCTGTAAAGCTAAACAAAGCAACCACCGTCAATACCGGTCTGGATAATGGCAGAATAATATGCCAGAAAATCTGAAACCTGCTGGCCCCGTCCACGACCGCAGACTCATCCAGTTCCTTCGGGATGCCATCCATAAACTGTTTAACCAGAAACAGATTATAGACAGACGCAGCCCCAGGCACAATCACAGCCAGAAACGTATTCGTCCACCCCAGCGAATCCACAATCTTAAAATTCGGAATCAGATTCAGAACGCCCGGCAACATCATCGTTGCCAGCAGAAATCCAAACAACGCATCCCGGTACTTAAAATGCAGTCTCGTATAACCATACGCGGCCATCGACACAAGAACAAGCACGAGCAGCATATGCCCGAGCGCAATGATCATGGAATTGATAAACCACCGCAATACCGGAGAAGATTCATTGCTTTCCAAAAGCTGCCTGTAATTATCAAGCGTCCACTCTCTCGGCCACATATGAAATCCCATGCTCTGAATCTCCATCTCCGATTTGAAGGAAGTCAGAAGCGCCCAGAGCATCGGAAATACCCAGACGATACAGATGATCGTCAGTATGATAAAAAAAATCGTTTTTTTCGTACGTTCACTCTTTCCCATTGTCTCCCCTCCTATGCATTTTTCCGGTTCATCACAAACTGTATGCTGGAAAATACCATAATAATCAGTCCGAGTAAAACTGCCATCGCGGCAGACATCCCCGCTGTAGAAATACCCGTACCAAACGCATTCTGCTGAATATACATCATCAGCACTCTCGTAGAATTGTTCGGACCTCCGCCTGTCAGCATCAGCGGCTGCCCGTAAATATTAAACTGGGAAATCGTCGTCATAACTGTCGTAAACAAAATCTGTGAACGGATATTCGGCAGTATAATCTTAAAAAAGCGTGCGATATTTCCTGCCCCGTCCAGCTGCGCCGCTTCCAGCTGTTCTTTGGAAACCGCATTTAACGCAGCCACATAAATAATCATATTTCCACCCGCACCCCACCAGAGCGTGACGATGATAATCGCAATCCATGCCCACGGCTGCGTAGCCGTCAGGTTCACGTCCAGCCCGAACCATTCCTGAAATGGTCCATAAGATAAGCTCAGCTGAAATCCCCAGATAATCATAACCGCCGAGATCGCAAACAGCGTCGGCAGATAAATCAGCGACTGATAAAACTTATGCATCACCGGCTTTGCCGAAAGCATCACGGCTAACAGCAGCGGTATAATAATACATAATGGCACTTCCAGCGCTACAAACAGCAACGTATTTTTTACACCGTTAAAAAACTGGTCATGATAAATGGATTCCGTGTCAAACAGAATCGTCCTGAAGTTATCCAGTCCCACAAATACAGGTGTACTGTATAAATCCCAGTCTGTAAACGCAATATAGACACCAAATACGGCAGGCACCAGAAAAAATATAAAAAATAATATAAGATGCGGACCGATAAACAGCCCCGGCCAGAAACTGATCTTTTTATGTTTCATAATCCCCCTCCTCGTGTCCGGAGAAAAACTGCGGCTGTGAATGTCTTGAAAACCTGTGTCCTCAGGATTCATCACAGCCGCAGTCTTAATTATATCCCTTGCTGTACACTCTGCAGTTTTTATTTCTTTTTATGATTACTTTTTTTTCATCTTCTCATCCACAATCTTCTGGATCTCTTCAAAAGTCTGTGCAATATCTGCTTTCCCTGTAATCATATCCCATGCGCGCGCATCGTATTCATTAAATACATAAGTAAGTCCTTCTGCCGCGTTGATATTGATTGCTGCCCGTCCTTCTTCGGTTGTTAACAGGAAGGACTGCGGCATAGCCAGATATTCTTCATTTTCCAGCATTGCCAGAGAGCTTGGATTTGCGCCTGATTTTACCCATTCCAGCTGGTTGCCCTGCAGCCATTCCAGAAATTTTACCATCCCCTGTTTTTTCGCATCCGGACGCTCCTCGCCGGTTTTAAATACCGCAAACTGATCCACACCACTGCACTGTACGACATTTGCGGCATCCCATTGCGGCGTAAACGTCTCGCCCCATGCAAAATCCTTAATCGCTTCCATATTGCTGAGCATCCATGTCCCTTCCGGCAGGAAGATCAGCTTCTGATTCATAAACATTTTATTGGCATCTTCCCCGTTTGGAACCATGTATCCAAGATCATTCAGCTTCTTTAATTCTTCCACTACACCGGCCGAAGCTTCGTTATTAATGCTGATCTTTCCATCCGCATCCAGCCATTCACCGCCCATCTGCAGATACAGGTTGCTGTAATTCTGCATACTCCATGTATTTGCATAACTGTAAATGCCATCTGCCTTTGCCGCTTCTCCAGCTGCTTCAATCTCTTCGTAAGTCACATACCCGTCATCAAGCGCGCCCGGAGCATACTTCTCCATCAGATCCTTGTTATAAAACATCACCCAGGAACCCATTGTCGCAGGAATGCCATACTGCTGTCCATCCAGACTGCCTACCTCCCATGCGCTTTCCACATAGTTTTCTTTTTTTAATTCCGTATCTGCTATCATCTCATCCCACGATTCCAGCATCTCCTGCGTCTGGTAAGTCGGGAGCGCTTCTGATGCAACAAGCGCCAGATCCGGCACCCCTTTCCCGGAACGTCCTGCCGTCGTTAACTTTGTATTAAACGTGTCTGCCTGCATGGATACAAATTTTACCTTATACTCCGGCCCCGTCTCATTGTAAGCATTGATCGTCTTCTGAATGCGCTCGCCATCCGGACCAGTTGCCGATGACCAGAGCAGGATTTCACTGCCGCCGCCTTTACTTCCGCTGTCCTTGCTGCTGCCATCTCCTGCATTCTGGTCTTTTGCTCCTCCGCATCCTGCGATTGCTCCTGCACAAATCACCGCCGCTGTTGCAAATGCTAACATTTTTCTGATTTTCATTATATTACCTCCCTTAGTTCATTTCTCCGGTCATCTGCCGCTGTTTTCTATATACATCGTTCGTTTTTTAGTTTCTTTGTCTTGTTTCATTCATGTAAATAGTTTACTTTTATTTTAACTATATTTCGTGCTATTTTTGTTTCAAAGGCCTTTTTTCAACTTTTCTAGCTGAATTTAGTATACCAGCCGATCCGCATATTGTCAACTATTTTCTTTACTAATTTATTTCATTTTTTCTTAAAGTAAATATAATAGTTAACTATTTTTTGTTTCTTGATTTTTTATTCCATTTTCTGTATACTATTTTTAAAACTATCCAGCCAGAACATTACCGGCACAGATTGATTTTACAGAATTACCTACTATACACAGTCAGAAATGCTCATAAGCTGCGCAAATAGCAACTTTACGGAGGAAAACACATGGAACTATATCTTGACAGCGCCGGACTTACCGTCTACAAAGCACTTGCTTCCGAGACCCGCCTTGACATTTTAAACCACCTTGCCAGCGCCCCCGCCACTTCCAGCGAGCTGGCCCATGCGCTCGGACTCAGCAAAGCCATACTGTCCCGGCACATCAAAATACTGGAGGAAGCAAAGCTGATTCACAAAAGCCTGACCTTCGAATCACCCGACAGCAGAAAAAAGGTCTATACTTTAAAAGTAGACCAGATTCAGGTCAATTTCCCGAAAAAAATATATCTTCCGTTCAAAAAGAAAACAAGCGAAATCCGGCTGGGCTTTTTTTCTGACTTTGCAGTAACGCCGACCTGTGGCATTGCCAGTACCCAGTCCATCATCGGAGATGTAGACGACCCGCGCTCCTTCGTATTAAATGAGCGCATCGAAGCCTCCCTCCTCTGGTTTTCGGACGGATATATCGAATATAAGATTCCGAATCTTCTGAACGGGAATGAAAAACCAGAGCTGCTGGAACTATCTTTGGAGCTGTCTTCGGAGTTTCCAGTCTCCAACAACAACTGGCCAAGCGATATCACATTTTACATCAACGATACCGACGTAGGCACCTGGACCTGCCCCGGCAATTTTTCAGACGTGCGCGGCAAATTCACGCCTGCCTGGTGGGACAGCAGCTACAGCCAGTACGGCCTGCTCAAGCACCTGCGCATCAACGACAAAGATACCGGTATCGACGGACACAGGCTGTCCGGCATCTGTCTGGATGATTTACACCTTGCCGATTCCCCGTTTATCCGGCTGAAAATCGGCATAAAAAAAGGCGCTGAACACGGCGGCGGTCTGACCCTTTTTGGCGCGGGATTCGGCAATCATGACCAGAATATTCTGCTTTCCCTTTACTACTCACAATAGCAGCAGACCGTTTTCCACCTGCATATGCAGAGCAGCTTAGATTATAAAAAGGAGTTTCTTATGCATCTTTACGACGAAAAAGACTATATCATGCGAATGATCAAAGAACTTGTCAATATCCTGATCCGCCTGATCCTCGGCAAAACACAGAATCAGACCGGACTGCCTCTGGAAAATAAATATGATCTTTCCAAAGACACGACAGACACCCTTGCACAAATGATCGACTCTGGAGAAGTCAACGAAGCTGAAAACATACTGCTTGACCGTGCAGATTACACTGACAGGGAGTCCGTTGCCAGACTGATCTTTTTTTATGAATATACAGGCCAAAAAACGGACGATTTTTTACAGCAGCATAATTACTCACGGGAAGAGGTTTTGGAGGGGCTGAAACAGCTGGCTAAACATATGGGGTATCAGAATGTACCGGGACTGATTGATGAGGATTTTACTGACTGAATTTGCAGAAATTTTTAAACTTCAGGCGAAAAATAACTTGCCATCCAGAAATGATTGCTGTATAATAACCCTCGTAATGCGGATATGGCGGAATTGGCAGACGCGCCAGATTTAGGTTCTGGTGGGAGACCGTGCAGGTTCAAGTCCTGTTATCCGCATTCCGGATCATAACGGTATTTCATGTCATAAAAAGCCGGAAGTCCTGAAATCTCAGACTTCTGGCTCTGTTTTTACTACCATGCTTAAATCAGACGAACCAGAGTTCTATTCCTGTTTTCATATCCGTGAGGATACACGTGGCTTTATTTACACAGATAAAATGGAATTTCACCTCATAGAACTTCCAAAGCTTCCGAAAATCTTAAAAGAGAACAGCAGCGACATAGAACTCTGGGCAAAGTTTATCAATGCAGAGCGGAAGGAGGAATTTGATATGCTGGCACAAAAAAACCAGTACATTGAAAGTGCATATGAGCGGTTACAGATCATCAGCCAGGACAAAGAAAAGCGGCTGGAATATGAAGCCCGTGAGAAGGCTATCAGGGATTACAGCCAGTCTATGCTTGAATCCAGACAGGAAGGCAGACAGGAAGGCATTTTCGGTGCAATCTCCATTTGCAGAGATCTGGGGATGCCCGATATTGAAATTAGTAAAAAGTTACAGGAAACATATGGTATATCAGAAGAAACCGCAAAAACTTATCTGCAGAAGCTCCCATAATCGCAGCTGTTTGGAATTAAAATATCCTGTTATAAATACCATTCAGACCAGGAGGTTTTTCACGAATGCAGTATATCATTCCTTTTCATCTTAGAAAAAAGAACATACGTTACACATAGACTATCAGGCAATCACAAACGTTCAGGAATCCGGATTTGCTGCATTAAAACTGCCATTCGATGTAAATGATTGTATCGGATATCCGATGCTGCATGCTTATTTTGAAAATTTCAGCCTGTATGGTTATGAAAGATACTGCGGCTGGATCAAAGATGAATGATCACAAATCAGATCCCGCAGTTATGTTTCAAACAAAAGTCCAGCCTCATAACAATTCACCGCCGTCTGCAGGTTCGTCCGTACATCCCGTATCTGCAGACCATTTCCTGCGGAACGGTACGCTGACTGCTGCAGAAACCGCAGATATTCCTGCTGTTTGATTTGCAGTTCTTTTTGTATTTGCAGTTCCTGTAACTCTTCCTGCTGTTTTTTCTTCCGGCGTTTCTTATTCTGACGGTCCTCTTCGATCCGTTCCTTCTCCAGCTGTCTGGCTATATCACGGTTTTTCGATGCCCGGCAGGTCATACCACCCGCAGACTCTGCCTGAAACAACCCTCTTGCCGCTGCCGCAGAGCCTCCATAGAGCTTACTGTATCCATGCCCGTTATGCTCATCAATGGATGCTCCAAAGTGCTCGATCGCAAAAGATCCTGCGCTGCCCATGCCAAAAAACGGATCCTCTACAGAACGATTTATTTTTGTATATCCAAGCACCCATGCCTCGTACTCCGGATCATTTTTCATCTGTTCCCATCCTTCTTCGGAAATAAAAACCGTTTCCTCATCATAAGGTCTGGTAGGTGCAAACGGAATTTTCCCAAGCAGACTGCTGATATACGTCTTATATTCACTCATCGTCATACTCTGCGTATCCACTTCCTCCACTCCCCAGGATTTCCGCACTGACCTGCCCGCCTGTACCATCTCCATCACCCTGCTTCTGCTTTCCGGATGGCGCCTGATAAAATCTGTTACCGTGCTCTCCTTACCGGCAATCCGGCTGTTTTTTCCTGATCCTGCCGCGTTCCTGCGCTCTGTACCTGTGACACCCGTCTGCCTTATGTCTGACTTCTTTTCAAAGTTCTTTTGGGAGGTTTTTAATGATTCCTTTGGTGACGACTCTCCTGCTGATGACTTCGGTGACAAAATGCTGACATAGCTTTGTGCCAGATAGCTGGTGCTGATCATACTCTGTTCCCTCCTTATCAGATATTCAAATAACCGGCAGCAAATCAGCATCCGCTGCCAGTTTTCCTCAAAATTTTCATACCGGAATCCCCTCCTTCCGGTACCACTTTTATCAATCTGTATAGAGTATCGGCACCAGCATAAAAAACTAAAGCAAAATGACATGAATAGCATCTGCAGCATCCACACGATATCCGCACATTTTCCAAAAACATCTGTTCCTTACCGAAGAAGCGTTATTCCATATTTCTCCATACTTTCATCTGCCCATCCCAGCCAGACCATCTCCATATCATAAGGCGTCCGGTCAGATCTGAGCGGTGCATCACGCACAGCCATCAGATAGCAAAACAGCCTCTGCCGTTTCCCGCTGCCTGCGTCCTGATAAAACGCAACACAGTTTTCCCCCTGATAAGACAAAAATCTGGCCAGAAACGCCGTATCGCTCTTCCATCCGGCACCATCATCCGGCACCTCTTCCTCCGGAAGCCATTCCAGACTCCGGCCTGTATCCTGAAAAGTAATTTTCTTACTGTTCCTGTCTGCATCGTAGCTCCCATAGCATGGGTAGCCTGCCCGCATTTGTTCCGGATCCAGATACAGCCCTCCCGCATCTTTTGACCACGCATAACGATTATATTTTCCTCCAAACTGCGTAAATAATGTAATTTTGCTTTCTGCTTCTCCAAATATATCCTGCACTTCAAACAAAATCATCCTGTTTTCACTATTTACAATCTGCGCAGACGTTATGGACGGCGTCACATAGCAGACCGGCATTTCACCCAGAAACAGACGTTCCTGATTACCAAACTGTATCTCAAAAGAAGCCATATCTCCATTTACCTTACGGTATACGCGGTCTTTCAATCCATCCTGGTCCAGATCCAGCCTCCGGTACAGCTGTCTGGAATCATTCCCAAACTCATCCATATACCCTTCATAAAGCACCAGTCTGTCCATCATACCTGCCGCTTCCCGCTCCTGATTCCCAGCCTGTCCGCTCTCCGTTTCCTTCCGCGCCGCGTCCGTCTGACTGTTGCTTTCATCCGCAGATGACGGATTTGCCTGCCCTTCATTCACACCTGCCTGCAGATCATCTTCAGCTTTTACCATCTCATAGAGCTTTTTCTGTGCGTTATAATCATACAATACCTCCTGTATTTCCCCGATTGCGTTATTATACTGTGAACCTGTAATCGTCTTATTTTGCGACTCTTTATCATATTTTAATATCGCTGAAAACGCATTCCCCTGCAGGCTGCCACCCGCATCCGGAATTTCCTCCCTGCAAAGCGTTTCCATCGTCCCATCTTCACGAATCGTAAAAAGCAGGTATCCGTTATTGCTGGAAGATTGCGGCAGACCAATCGTCAGATCCGGACAGCCATCCGCATTATAATCCCGGGCCTGCAGCACAAACTCTTCAGGAAAATTAAAATCCGGCCCACGATACGGCCATAAATCATCAAGTCCGGTCTCGTACAGCAGATTTCCGTTTTCATCTATTGTACGAAGCGCATAACTGCCTTCAAAATTCTGATCATAAGTATAAATACTCGGTATATATTCCTCCATCGT
>CANTHI010000037.1 GCA_947653505.1 uncultured Eubacterium sp. | reverse complement strand
AAAATATGGGTACAAAGTTGGATAAAAAGATAAAAAGATTTTTTGCGGTCAGTATTGTTACGGTTTTTATTGTATGTATGGCTGTGTTTACCGGAGCGATTCTGTATATGCAGCAGCAGACGGAAAATTCGATTGAGGATATCAGTGGAATTTATATGGAAGAGGTCAGCTTCCAGATTCAGCAGAAATTTGCGTCCATTACCGATCTGCGGCTGGAGCAGGTAAATGGTATTATCAAGAGGACTGCGGCTGTCAATATGGAGCATGATGAACTGATTGGAGAGCTGAAGTTCAGTACGCAGGTGCGGGATTTTTCGTATATGGGGCTGTACACAGAGGATGGGGAAGCGGAGCGGATTGTCGGAAATCAGGTAGAGATTGCCGCATATGACAGTCTGCTGGAAAGTATAAAAGACAATGGCAGCGGTATCGCGGTTGCGGAAGATCAGGATAAAAATAAATATCTGATGCTGGCAAAGGCCGTGCAGTATCCGCTGGAGGATGGTGGCACCAGTATGGCGCTGATTGGCGGAGTGCCGATGGATGCTTTAAAAAACGCGCTTTTCCTGGATGAAAAAGATGCAAGAGTGTATTCGCATGTGATTGCGAAAGACGGTTCTTATGTCATCCGCAGCAACGATGCATACAGGGATAATTATTTTAACCGTGTCAGAGCGTTGTTTGAAGAAACGAATGGAAAGACGGCGGATCATATCGTATCAGAAATGCAGGAAGCCCTGAATGGGGACGGGCGGTATTCCGCGGTGATTTCAGTCGCAGGGGAGCACCGGTTTTTGTGCTGTACGCCGATTTCAAATAATGTCGAATGGTATCTGGTTGCCGTCATGCCGAGCGGGGTGCTGAATGAGCGGCTGCGTGATCTGGATTCTGTCCGGATTACCATTATGATCAGCTCGGCAATGATGATCCTGTTTACGATGCTTGTTATATTTGTAATGTATTACCGGCTGTCCAAGCAGCAGATGAAGGAACTGGACAAAAAAGAACGTGCCGCGGTCCGCGCAAACAGGGCAAAGAGTGAATTTTTATCAAGCATGAGCCATGATATCCGCACACCAATGAACGCGATTATCGGCATGACAGAGATCGCAATGCGCAACGTGCAGGATGCAGTGCGTGTGGAAGACTGTCTGAAAAAAGTACGTCTGTCCAGCAAGCATTTGCTTGGACTGATCAACGATGTTCTGGATATGTCCAAAATCGAAAGTGGCAAAATGACATTAAATATCAGCCAGATGTCTCTGCGGGAGGCGATGGATGATGTGGTGAACATTATGCAGCCGCAGGTGAAAGAGCACAACCAGTATTTTGATATTTTTATCCGCGATATTCAGTCTGAAAATGTCTGCTGTGATGCAGTACGTCTGAATCAGGTATTGCTGAATCTGCTGTCCAATGCGGTCAAGTTTACACCGGAACAGGGCAGGATCAATGTGCATCTGTGGCAGGAGGATTCTGAAAAAGGCGAAGATTTCGTTTGTACACATTTTATGGTGGAAGATACAGGCATCGGCATGTCAGAAGAGTTCCAGAAAAAAATATTCGATACCTTTGCAAGGGAAGAAGAAAACGAACGGGTACAAAAAATCGTAGGCACAGGTCTGGGCACATCGATTACAAAAAGCATCGTAACGCTGATGGGCGGCAGGATCGAAGTACACAGCAAACAGGGAGAGGGAAGCTGCTTTCATGTCATCACAGACTTTAAGAAAGCCGGACAGACAGAAGAAATGTCTCTGCCAGAGTGGAATGTACTTGTGGTGGACGATAATGAAATGCTTTGTATGAGTGCGGTTGCAAATCTGGAAGCGCTCGGCGTACATGCAGACTGGACACAGGACGGAATGCAGGCAGTCAGTATGATCGAAGAGCGGCATAACAGACAGGATGATTATCACTTTGTGCTGGTAGACTGGAAAATGCCAAACATGGACGGAATCGCAACGATCCGCGAGATTCATAAAAGAATCGGGAGAAATGTACCCATATTTTTAATATCCGCTTACGACTGGAGCGAACTGGAGGATCAGGCATTTGACGCGGAGATCGAAGGGTTTATTTCCAAACCGCTGTTCAAATCCACTTTATATACCCGTCTGAAGCAATACGAAGACGGAATGCAGACAGGCATCAATACAAGCGAGGAGGAAGTAGATTTTACCGGCAGGCATATCCTTCTGGCAGAAGATATCGATATCAACTGGGAGATTGCCAACGAGATCTTTTCCGCAGCCGGCCTGCAGCTGGAATGGGCAGTAAACGGGCAGGACTGCCTGGATAAATTTATAAAATCCGAAGTTGGTTTTTATGACGCAGTCCTGATGGATGTCCGTATGCCGGTCATGAACGGATACGACGCAACAAGAGCCATCCGTGCACTCGACCGGCCAGATAAAGATCTCCCGATCATAGCGATGACAGCAGACGCATTTGCGGATGATGCACAGCGGTGTTTTGAGAGCGGAATGAATGATCATCTGACGAAACCGCTGGATATCAGGGAGTGTATGCGGACGTTTCAAAAGTATCTGTCATAGGGGGCCTGCCGGATGGGGATAAATCAGAACAAGATATAACGGCCTCCCGGACGCCGGATGAGGGAACCGGCCCTGTTTCATTGTTCCGGTTCCCTCATCCAGCTGTTTTTCCCAAGGCGTTACATATGACTGCTGGTGGTTGTTTTTCGAATGTCCGGTAACTGCATTCATTTGTACGTTTATCCGGTGCACCATCAAAGATCAGGCAGCTATCCGCATATCCGGGTGTGAAATTTCTATACAATGTTTTGCAGCAACGAGTGCGCAATTACTATACATGCAGGGTTTTGCAGTAATGAGTGCGGAATCTCTATAGAGGGTTTACGTAGTAACAGATGCAGAGTTTTAGTACAAAGTCCCTCAGTAACAGGTGCAAATTTTGCATACAAAGTTCCGCAGCAATGTGTGTAAAACATTTGAAAGCCAGACGGATGGGAGGCGGTGGCCTGTCTTTCTGTGACGTTGGAAGAATGTTAGAAGCTCTTGGTATTCTGCACGATAAACAGGCGGCGAAGCCGAAGCGGCACCTTTAGCTGCTGGCGGTACGCCAGGGCGAATTAGGTGTCGCGCCCGTCCGGTTCCAAAGAGTAGATGCAGAATACCTGGAGCTTCTTACATTCTGGAAAAGGAACAGAAAGACAGGCCACCGCCTCCCATCTGTCGTCCGGATAGCCAATTTGTAACAAGCAGTCTGGCCTTCTATCCTAATTCAATATCGAATTTGTCTCCTGAATCACCTGTCTGACATTCTCAGCCATCTCCGTCACCGCATCCATAGATTCCTGAATCAGCCGTCCGTTTTCAGAAGTCTGGTCTACATCCGCAATCGCATTCTGCACAGACCCCAGCAGCTCCCCGATCGTTTCGTTAAATTTTTCCAGTACATTTCCGATCTCGCTGATCGACAGTCTGATTGATTCATCGTTAGTCTTGGCAGACGCGACGGACAGCTTGGAGCTTTCAGACAGCTGGCGGATATTTGTCGCTACCACCGCGAATCCACGTCCGGCTTCTCCGGCTCTTGCGGCTTCGATGGCGGCATTTAAGGACAGCAGGTTGATTTGTCCGGCAATCTTTTCCACATCCCGGGTCATGACGTTGTAACTTTCGATGTTGTTGTTGATATGCTCGGCAGAGACCTTGATGCCTTCGTTTAAATTCGCCAGACGGTTCATCTGATCGGTCAGGATATGCATCTTGTCAGTCGTGTGCAGTCCGCAGTCGCGGATGGCATATGCCTCATCCTTGACACTCTGGATCTGGTCGCTTAACTGCTGGAAAATCCGCATCAGCTCTTCGTTCATCTCGTATACCCTGTGGTTGACGTTTTCGACTTTGATACGCTCTTCCCGCATGGAATGCAGCATATACTGATGGCAGTTTTCTTTTTCGTTGATACCTTTGGCCAGTGCGATGGCCATATCGCGGCATGTAGGGAAGCCGCAGGCGTGGCAGTCGAAATGTTTCTGGGCTTCTGTTTCTTTGCCGAGAGACTTGTAAATGCGGTCAATATCAGCCTCTGTTATCTGTATGCCTTTTGTGCTTTGGGATTTGTAGGTGCGTATGTAGTCGTTCAGGTGCAGGGTTTTGTCAAATTCTTCGAACTGCAGATCGTGTCCTTTTTTTGTCCTTGCTTTGCGCCTTACGTTTTTTGCATACTGTTCGACATCATACATGATGTTATTCATTGCAAAACAGTGATAATCCACGCCCGTAGCAGGGCCGCCGTTGCATCCGTCCTTGCAGTTTAATACGTCAAAGACAGCAGGCAGATCGCTTCGTTTCTGCTTCTGGTACAGGTCCAGATCTTCATACAGCCGTTCGGTGCCTTCGGATGTGATGACCTGCAGATCCGGATTGTGCAGCAGCAGGTTTTTCATAAGGCCGCCTGGTCTTGGATAAATCGCGCCTTCCAGACCGACGGCTCCGTCAAATTCAAACTCGCTGTAGACCTTTACTTTTGGCAGGTCGACATTGTTTTCCTTAAAATAATCCCGCAGATGCTCCATTGTTACATTGTAGTCGATGATTTTTGTTTCATGAAACTCATCTGCTTTTGCGATGCATGGGGAAATCGCTGCTATTTTGCCGCGGTATCCTAAGACATTGCGCAGATAGATGCCCAGGCAGAGCATCGGGCTGTGAATAGGGGATAAGCTTGGGATCAGATCCGGCTTGTGCTTTAGCACATAGTTTACGACGGCAGGACATGGCTGTGAGATCAGTTTTGCCTGCGGATTCTGTTCCAGATAGCGGATATGGGCCCATGTACAGATGTCTGCGCCAAAGGATACGTCGTAGATTTTTTTGACGCCCTGATTGCGGAACCATTGCAGTGCATGCCGCCAGTTGCCGTCAAAACCGATTTTGATGGAAGGCGCTGCGATCAGAACCAGCTCTCTGCCGGATTTAAGCTCTTTTAAAAATTCGTCAATATCATCGCCATAGGTTCTGGCATGATGAGAACATGCATGGATGCAGGCGCCGCATTTGATGCATTTGCTTTCATCAATCCGGATGGTCAGTCGGCCCTGCTCATCTGATCTGGCCACGTTTGCATCAGATACGGGGCAGGCTCTGACACAGGCGTTGCAGCCGACGCATTTGTTTACGTCTAAATAGATTGTCCCCATTGATTTGATTCCTCCTGTGAATGATTTTGAACTCTGTTTTTCTTTTATTTTAACATATTTCGCGGATAAAGTCATTTGTTTTGCACATTTATGATTGCTTTTTTTTTCATTTTTAGGTATAATGGCAACGATATTGGTGCGGGCAGACCGCAAAAGGAGGATAAAATGAAAAAAATATTAGCAGCATTAATAACATGTACCTTAACTGCGGCAATGCTGACCGGATGTGGCAGTGCTGCCGACGATGGCAATGCTTCATCAAATGCGGATGTAAATGCACAGATTACGCAGGCAGATGACGCGGACAGCGGCAATGGGGACACAGAAGACAAAGACACAGAAGACAAAAACACAACGGATGGTGCAGACGCGGCAGATACAAAGACGGAAGACGGCGCGGATGCGGCAGATACAAAGACAGATGATGGAAATGCATCTTCTACGGAGATAAAGACAGTAAAAGAAGGTGTGCTGACAATGGCTACCAATGCTACGTTTCCACCATACGAATACTATGAAGGCAGTGAGATTATCGGGATCGACAAAGAGATCGCGGAAGCGGTAGCAAAGAAGCTGGGGCTGGAATTAAAGATCGAGGATATGGAGTTTAATTCCATTATTATTGCGGTAACGCAGGGGAAGGCGGATATCGGGCTGGCCGGCATGACCGTGACAGATGAACGGAAAGAGGCAGTTGATTTTTCAGATTCGTACGCAACCGGCATTCAGGCCGTTATTATACCGGAGGATTCTGAGATCAAAAGCATTGATGACCTGACAGGCAAAAAGATCGGGGTACAGCTTGCGACTACCGGTGATATTTACGCCAAGGATGATTTTGGTGAGGAAAATGTAGAAGCCTATAACAAAGGCGCCGACGCGGTAATGGCTCTTAAGCAGGGCAAGGTAGATGCGGTTATTATTGACAACCAGCCTGCGCTTTCTTTTGTAAAAAGTACAGATGGGTTAAAGCTGCTGGAGACGGAATATGCGGTAGAAGATTATGCGGCGGCAATCGCAAAAGGCAATGACGCACTGGTAACAGCTGTAAACGGCGCGCTGGCTGAGTTAAAGGAAGACGGGACAATCCAGTCGATTATCGATAAATATATTGTATCAGAATAAAGAATGGGAAACGGAGGGCATTTTTACCGCCCTCTTTTTCTGGTTCTGGTATGGCTTACATATATGAAAAAGGAGTAAAAGCCGGATGGAATATTGGAAGGGAATTATTGATAAATTTTTTATTACGGATGACCGCTGGCGTTATTTTACCGATGGTCTGCTTGTCACGCTGCAGGTTACGGCCGGGGCGCTTCTGCTTGGTCTGGTGATAGGGATTGTCGTTTCGATTATACGTTCATCCCATGACCAGATCAGACAGGAGGAGTTAAGTCCGCCTGCCAGAGCTGTATTCTGGCTGCTCAATACGGTCGCGAGGCTGTATCTGACTGTGATTCGTGGGACGCCTACGCTCGTGCAGCTGCTGCTGTTTTATTTTTTCTTTCTGCAGAATCTGGAAAGTAAGGTCATGGCAGCAACGATCGCGTTTGGCATTAATTCCGGTGCGTATCTTGCAGAGATTTTCCGCTCCGGAATCATGTCGATCGATCAGGGACAGATGGAAGCCGGACGTTCGCTGGGGCTTAGCTATACGGTGACGATGCGTAAGATCATTCTGCCACAGGCGTTTAAAAATGCGCTGCCGGCGCTCATTAATGAGATTATTACATTATTAAAAGAAACATCCATCAGCGGATATATCGGCCTGAACGATCTGACCAGAGGGGCGGAGATTGTCGGTGGTGTTACGTATGAGCAGCTGATTCCGCTGCTGGCGGCAGCTTTGGTCTATCTGGCAGTCGTTATGTTCTTTACCTGGATTATGGGAATCGTAGAAAGGAGACTCAGGGAAAGTGATCGCCGTTAAAAATCTTACGAAAAAATTTGGAACGCATCTTGTTCTGGATGACATTACAGAAACTATCAATGCCGGAGAAAAGATCGCCATTATCGGGCCGTCCGGTTCCGGCAAATCCACGTTTCTGCGCTGCCTGAACCTGCTGGAGCAGCCGACCAGCGGACAGATTATCTTTGACGGGCAGGATATTATGGGCAAGGGCGTGGATATTAATAAAATCCGCCAGCAGATGGGGATGGTATTCCAGCATTTTAATCTGTTTCCACATCTGACGATTATGGATAATATCACGCTGGCGCCGCTGCAGCTAAAGCTGATGGATAAAGAGGCAGCATGCAAAGAGGCGCTGCATTTGTTAGATGTGGTAGGGCTGAAAGAAAAAGCGGATGCTTATCCGGGCCAGCTCTCTGGCGGGCAGAAGCAGCGGATCGCGATCGTGCGGTCGCTGGCGTTAAAGCCGAAAATGATGCTGTTTGACGAGCCGACATCCGCACTGGATCCGGAGATGGTAGGAGAGGTGCTGGAGGTTATGAAGGGGCTGGCGGACGAAGGTATGACGATGGCGGTAGTGACGCATGAGATGGGATTTGCCAGGGAGGTTGCCACGCGGGTGTTTTTTGTGGACGAAGGGCATATTCTGGAGCAGGGGACGCCGGAGCAGGTATTTGACCACCCGCGGAATACGAGGACACAGGAGTTTTTGTCAAAAGTACTGTAAGCGGGCGGATGTCTGTTATTTTCAGCAGCCGTCTGGCTGTTCCCAAAATGGTTTGATTTTTCATGTGATTCTAATGTTTTCATGTCAGAATACTCTTATGAAATGATAAGAAATGGACGAAATATATACTATATGGCAGTCTGGCGCTGCTATCGTCTGAGAATGAAAAGTAAGAAAAATGATATGAAAAAATAAGAAAAATAATATGAAAAAAGTCAGAACAGGAGGAAATGCATATGAGTCTTGCGGTTGCAGGTTGTATGAGACAATTTTATAGAGGGAATACTTATGGTGCAACAGGAAACGGGAGGAACGGACGTGCTGCCCGCGAACTGCTTCCTGCAGATGTCAAAGCGATCCGCCGGGCGGTAAAACAGCTGGGAGAGTATGATTACAGCGATGGAGAAGGCGGAGAGCTGATGAACAAAGTGGAGGCATTTGTCAACACCTATAATAATTTTATCGAATCCGCCAAAGATATGGACGATGAGACAGTAAACCGGTATCTGTCCAAGATGAAAAAAGTGAACAAAGAGTATGCGGATGAGCTGGAGGAAATCGGGATTACGATTCAAAGCAGCGGGAAATTAAAGCTGAATAAAAAGGAACTGCAGGATACAGGCAGATATCAGGTCAGTGTGCTGTTTTCCCAGGATGCGGAATATGCAAAGCTGGCGGACCGGCAGATGAAACTGACACAGAGAATGTATGACAGGAACAATCTGCATATTCCAAAACAGAATTTACAAAAAAAGGATCCTGTCACCAGAGAGGGAGAACAGCCTTTGCAGCAGATGATGCGGCAGGCAGCCAGTTCCCGGACCGGAAACCAGATCGACTATTTTTTATAAATTGCCATTTGTTTCCAGTGATTTGTTATTGAAGAAAATGGACAGATAGTATATAATTTCCTATAGTAATAAAAATGCGAAAGCGCAGTACAGGGGGATGGAAATGAACAAAAGGATATGGGCAGCAGCGTTTGCGGCAGCAGTAACGCTTACGTCGGCTGTTACAATACCATATGAAGAACGGCCGGTTGCGCTGGCTGCCACGCAGAGCTCGGCTGCGAAGGAAGTGGAAGATACTTCTACAGATGGCAGGACGACTGCGGGAGGTTTTACGTTCCGGGTGACAGGCAAAGAGGCGACGATTACCGGATATGGCGGCAGTATGAAAGAGCTGGAGATTCCGACGAAAATCACAGTTACAAAGCCGGATAGTTCTGGTGGGAATACGGGCGGCAGCGGAGGTTCTACAGGCGGTAATGGTACGCAAAAGCCGGATAATAGTATCGTATATGATGTGGTGGCGATTGCAGATGATGCATTCAGCGGTAATCTGGGTATTGAGAAGCTGACAATGGCTGGCGGTATTGATAAAGATGGAAAAATATACGGAATCCGTACGATTGGCGAGCGTGCTTTTTTCGCCTGTCACGATCTGAATACAGTAGAGATCGCGTCGACGACGACATCAATTGGAAAGTATGCGTTTTCAGACTGCGTAGCATTAGACAGTTTTAAAGTCGGCGACGGCAACCAGAGATATAAAGTTATTGACAGTGCGCTGTATTATTATACGTCAGGAGCCGGAACCGGATTGTATACGCTCGTACAGTATCCGCTTGCAAATTCCGCAAAAGATTATAAGGTGCCGGATGCCGTTTCATTTACCCTGACAGAAATTGCGGACGGCGCGTTCTGGGGAGCTCCGTCACTGGAATCGATCGTGATACCGGAAACGGTAAAAAAGATCGGGGATCAGGCGTTTGCCGTATGTAAAAATTTAAAATCAATTGTGCTGCCTGTCGGGCTGACCTCACTTGGCACAGAAGCGTTCCGGGGCGACAGCGCGCTGACAGGGATTACGATACCGGCTGGTGTGACGACTATCAATCCGGGTACCTTTCAGGGATGTGAGACGCTGGCAAAAGTTAATATGACAGATGATCTGAAAATTATCGGAAACCGTGCGTTTTTAGGATGTAAGGCATTGTCGGATTTTGTAGTGCCGGGAAATGTCACGACGATCGGGGATCAGGCATTTGCTAATTGCGAGACGCTGCATCAGATTACGATCCCGATGCGGACGACTTCCATTGGAAGCGGTGTATTTTCAGGAACGAAAGTGACCGTACTGTGCCACAATGGTTCACAGGCAGCTACCTATGCGGCGGCAAACGGACTAACGGCAGAGCGTACGTATACGGTAAGCTTTTATACAAATTCCAGCTATTCCAACCTGATCTCCGCACAGGAGGTTGTGGAAGGCAAGGATGCGGTGGCGCCGCAGGTAGAAGAGCGGGCTGGCTACCGGATGAGCTGGAGCGGCAGCTTTACGGCTATCAAGCAGGATACGAGAGTCCATCAGATCTGGAATAAACTGTTCAATGTCACTTTTGTAGACAGCTTTAACAACCGTACGCAGGTCGTACAGGTGGATGAAGGAAATCTCGTTGAGCCGCCTGCGTGGTCCATGCCGGGATATACGCTTTCATGGAATAAGGACCTGACAGACTTCGTAACAGAAGATTTTACGGTCAATGCGATCTGGCGCAATCAGACGTCCGGCACAACGATCGGACCGGATGCGGTCCCGCCGGCAGAAAAAGGGACGGACATTACAAAAGGAAATAACCTTTATAAAGTAAGCTCTTCCAATCCAGGCAATCCGACTGTAAAATTTGTCGGTCTGGTAAATGCGAATGTCAGCAGCGTAACGATACCGGAGACGGTTTCTGCCGGAGGGGTGCGTTACCGTGTGACACTGATTACAAACAATGCGCTCAAAGATAACAAGAGCATAGCCAGCGTGGTCATCAATAAAAATATGAAGAGCATCAGCGCAAAGGCATTTTATAATTGTACAAAATTAAAAAAAGTCAAGCTTAAGAGTAAAAATATCGTGAAGATCAACAGCAAGGCATTCGGCAACATCCATCCGAAAGCGAAGTTTTACACTTACAATTCACAATTGGATAAATACAGGGTACTGCTGAAAAATTCCGGCGTGAAAAAACCATCGATGAAGCGCCTGTAGAGACTGGAGGATAGTAAGATGGAAAATGTAAAAAAATGGAAGCTCTGGCGCGGCAGTATTTTGTTCGCTCTGGCATTTTTTGCCGGAATGCTGCTACAGACGGGGCCGGTATTTGCCGATGAAGTGCCGCAGGGGAGTTATGCGACCTATGACAACGAAGGGCACCAGACGATTACCTACACGTTTACTGGCGGGCAGGATGATATCGGCAGAGGATATTATGCAAACGTAGAGAGCTATACATCCTACGCGATTAAGGATGGTACGCTGGAAATACCAGATACGATCATGTATTATAAAAACGGAGGAAATAAACCGGATCATAATACAGGCGGAAATAATACGGGCAACACAGGGAACACAGGCAATACAGGTACGGATACAGACGATAAGGATCCGGGCGTCAATGTCAGAGTCAGAGGTATTTTAAGAAGAGCATTTAACGGATGTACGACACTGCACAATCTGATTCTGCCGGACACGATCAGCTACATTGGGCAGGAAGCATTCTGCAACTGTTCCAATCTCGTATCGATTCAGACAAAGTCAGGAAGCGCGCAGTCTCCTGCGTCAGGATATCTGTCGGCAGAGGAGATTGAGTACCGTGCGTTTTATGGATGTACTTCCCTGACAGGAATCACGCTCGGGGACAAGCTGAGTGGAATCGGCGGGGTGCAGACGGTTCAGAATGAAGCGTTTATGAACTGCAGCAATCTGAACAGTCTGGAAATCGGACCGACCGTTTCCTGGATTGAAGGCGGCGCATTTGCAAACTGCGAGGCGCTGGACGGCTTAAGCGGTGGCCTGAAGGTCACAAACAATCCATTGTTTTTTGTACAGAACGGGATTTTATATTTCAGGGAGAGCAACCGTGGAAATGTGCTGCTGCTTTGTCCGGCAGGTACGCAGTCCGGTATCCTGACAGAATTTGCGGATAACGTAACGCAGATTAAGAATCAGGCATTTTACGGGTGCAAAGGGCTTTCTTCCATTACCATTCCGGATACGGTAAAGACAATTGGCGATAAAGCGTTTTATGACTGTATCGGACTGGGCAATGTTACGATTCCAAATTCGGTGACGAATATTGGTGCGGAGGTATTCCGCAACTGCAGCAGGGGATTATGCATCATCTGCTCAGGCGGCAGCGCGGCTGAGCGGTATGCGATTACAAACAATATTACACGCAGTGTAGAATGCACGGTAAAGTTTTATAATACAGAGACGAGACAGACGATTGAGAAAAAAGTTATGAGCGGTGAGACTGTCGATCCTCCGGTAGGCTGGGAACGGGCAGGATATGTATTGCGCTGGACTGATGATTTTAATTCCGGCACAGTCATCACATCGAACCGCACTGTCAGCACCGTCTGGAAAAAGCTGTATACAGTTACTTTCCGTGATCCGCAGAATAACAGGGAATCTGTTGTAAGCGGAGTAGAAGAAGGCACCGAGGCGGCAGCGCCGAACTGGAGACTGAAAGGCTACCGTCTGACCTGGTCTACCGAGAATTATAAGCGGGTAAGCTCCGATCTTACCGTGGATGCTGTATGGCTCGTATCCATGACGGACGGCTCGGACCAGCAGCCGGATACGTCCGGACAGAAAAAAGGCGATCAGATTACGATTGATAATATTGTATATAAAATATCCAGTATTACAGATAAAAGGGTACGTGTCATGAGTCTGGTAGACGAATCCGTGACGAATGTCGTGATCCCGAATACAGTGTCTTTTGGCGGGCGCACATATTCTGTTACATGCATCAACGCAAATGCGTTTCGCGGCAATCAGTTTTTGCAAAAAATTACACTGGGAACCAAAATGCGCTCGATTGAGCATTATGCGTTTTATAATTGTCCAAAGCTTGCAAAAGTGGTGATTAACTCTAAGAGCCTGGTAAATATCAGCAACTATGCATTCAAAAAGACAAAGACATCCTTAAAAGTATATGTACCGACAAGAGGGCTGATTGCCGCTTATCGTTCCCTGCTTTTGGATGGAGGCATGAGCAGTAAGGCAAAGGTTGTAAAAAAACCATAAATAAAGATGGTTCATTCAGAAAATATCGGAGGACAGTCAGATGGGTATACTAATATTTCTGGCATTGATTCTTCTGCTTGTCATAGTTACGGTAGTTGTCACCGTATCAGCGTCTGTAGCAGGTACAGTGGCTGCAGTCGTGGATGACGAGTCATTAGAAGATTCATGATGATAGGAACAAAGGTGAGAT
>CANTHI010000036.1 GCA_947653505.1 uncultured Eubacterium sp. | reverse complement strand
CCGTCCGGTTCCACAGACTGGATGCAGAATACTTAGAACTTCTTGCATTCTGTAAAAGCCACAGGCAGACAGATCACCGCCTCCCATCCGGCGTCCGGACAGCCAAAATGCAACACTTTTTATGTAAATTGTTGCATTTGCTCTTAAGTCCGCACGCCTATGGGACCGGTTCCCTCATCCAGCGTCCGCACGGTCAAAAACTGCCACAACCGTTTAGAATCCGGATTTTACTGAAACTGGTTTTGTTCCCTGCTGTAAGTATAGTCAATCGCCGCAAGCTTCTGACAGAGTATGGTCTGGTCCAGATGGCAGGAAGCGCACAATTCTTCTAAAGAAGGGTAATGGTTGCGCAACTGGGTGTTGATATAGCTTAAAAGGATGACGGGATCGTTTGGGATACTGGATGACATAGAAAACCTCCTGTTTTTTACAATAGTATAACATAAATCGGGGGACAGGCATATGAATTTTATAAAACAGAGCTCTTTGTTAAAAATAAACAAAAAAATATAAATAAACTGTAAAAATTGTATAAAATAAAAATTGACAATTTTCTAAAACACTGCTATACTACCGTACATGAAGCAAAGGTGCTGGGAGATGGATATCTCGTCAGCACCTTTTTGTTTTCTGAATCAAAGACAGAATGCCGGGACCACGAAGCCGTGGATGCGCAGGCATTTTGTCTTTTTATTTTATAATCAGAGGAGGAAGATGATTATGACTTATGTATCTGTGGATGTGATGTGGACGCTGCTAGGCGCCGCGATGGTGTTTTTTATGCAGGCCGGATTTTCTTTATGCGAAGCCGGACTGACGAGGGCGAAAAACACAGGAAATATACTGATGAAAAACCTGATGGATTTTTGTATCGGAACACCGGCATTCTGGCTGGTTGGATTTGGTATGATGTTTGGCGGCTCAGGTGCTTTGATTGGCGGATTTGATCCGTTTATTCTGGGGGATTATGATTTTGGTTCTCTTCCAAAATGGTGTTACGTTATTTTTCAGACGGTATTTTGTGCCACAGCAGCGACGATTGTGTCCGGTTCTATGGCAGAGCGTACGAAGTTCAGCTCTTACTGTGTGTACAGCGCGCTGATTTCCCTTATTGTCTATCCGGTTTCCGGACACTGGGTCTGGGGCGGCGGCTGGCTGTCACAGATGGGGTTTCATGATTTTGCAGGATCCTGCGCGGTACATATGGTAGGTGGTATAGCAGCGTGCATCGGGGCGGCAACACTTGGACCAAGGATCGGGAAATATGGAAAAGATGGAAAACCGAGAGCAATTCCGGGACATAATCTGACAGCTGTTGCATTAGGTGTATTTATTTTGTGGTTCTGCTGGTTTGGCTTCAACGGATGCTCTACTGTATCCATGAGCTCAGACGAAGCGATGTTGTCGGCTTCCCTGATTTTTATGAACACGAATCTTGCCGCGGCAGTCGCAACCTGTGTGGTTTTAGCAGTTACCTGGATTCTTTACAAAAAACCAGATGTTTCGATGTGCTTAAATGGCGCTTTGGCAGGTCTGGTTGCGATTACGGCGGGATGCGATGTCGTAGATCCGTTTGGCGCATTTTTTATCGGATTGATTGCCGGTGGACTGGTAGTAGCTTCGGTAGAGTTTTTTGACAAAGTCGTAAAGATAGACGACCCGGTAGGTGCGATCTCCGTCCACGGAGCATGCGGCATGTTTGGTACGCTGGCAGTCGGGCTGTTTGCAACGGATGGCGGATTGTTTTATGGCGGTGGGTTTAAACTGTTTGGCACACAGGTCATTGGTGTACTGGCAGTTGCCGCCTGGGTAGCTGTTACGATGACAATTATTTTTCAGGTGATTAAGCATACGATCGGACTGCGGGTAGAGCAGGAAATCGAGATTGATGGACTGGATCTGCACGAACATGGATTAGCAAGCGCTTATTCCGGATTTGCGATTCATGATGTAATGGGAACACTGGATGTAAATGAAAATACAGATCTGGGAGAAGACAATCCGCAGGCGGCTACCGCGGCACAGATGAACGCGGCGGTTCCGGTCGTGCGTACCGATGGAGGAATTTCTCCGGATACAGGGATGTATAAGATTGCGATTATTGCAAAGCTTTCCAGATTTGAGAAATTAAAGAAAGCACTGAATGAACTGGGCGTAACAGGAATGACAGTCACACAGGTAATGGGATGCGGAATCCAGAGAGGAGCCGGAGAATATTATCGTGGCGTGGAGATGGACGCTACGTTACTGCCAAAGATCAAAATTGAGGTGGTTGTAAATAAAATACCAGTCGATCAGGTCATAGATACCGCAAAGAAGGTACTGTATTCCGGCCGGATCGGAGATGGCAAGATTTTTGTGTTCCATGTGGCAAGAGTTGTGAAAGTACGGACGGGAGAAGAAGACGGCCGTGCGCTGCAGGATGTCGAGTAAGTGGGATTGGAAAACGCTGACAATAAGGGATTCCGGCATATTGGATATTGCCGGAATCCCTTGTTTGATTTTGGGACTGTGCTAAAGTGACCGGGCGGCAGTTTAGATGGACAGAGTGGTGGTTTATATGCAAATGCTTTTGAAGGTTATTGACGTGGAAGAATGTTTTGGTAGAAATACAGGTGAAAGTAGTATATAATATTTGGATATAAAACAGAGAAGGCGATATACTATAAAGAAAGGAAGCGAAAGTAGATGAAAGTTATGTCAAGGATAGAAGATAAAAGAATTACAAGCTGGAATATTTTTGTGGAGATTACGATTGGCGATTACCTTGCGTTTGCTATGGACATTTTAGAAAATAATGATATGCAGAGAAAAAAGGTGAAATCTTCGAAATCAGTATATTCATTGCTTAAAACAGATTTGAAAAGAGGATGTGTCATTCCACCATTGGTTTTAGCTTTAACAGAGACTGGTATTATAGATGAAAAAACTACCGATGATAAAATACAGGAATATATAAACGAAAACCCTAAAGAGTTAATGATATTAGATGGTCTGCAAAGAACTTATACAATGATTGCAGCGAAAGAAGAACTAGAAAAGGAGAATGACGCTAAAATTCTTAGCAATTTTCTGAACCAGAAACTGAGGCTGGAAATATATATTGGCATTAATAAGTTTGGAATATTGTATAGAATGCTGACACTGAATACAGGTCAGACACCAATGTCTACCAGGCATCAGATAGAGATATTGTATAAGAATCTGGTTGATACGGATATAGATGGTATCAGGTTAGTTACAGAAACAGAGGGAAAAGTAAAACCGTCAGTTCATGAACTTAAATTTAAGGATGCGGTTGAAGGTTTCAATTCCTATATATACAGGGATGAATTGCCAATAGACAGGCAGGATTTGCTGGATAATATAAAAATGCTGGAAAATTTGTCTCGTGAAAATACACAAATAGATTTGTTCAAAGAATTTATTTGTTCTTATGTCAGGCTTATGGAAAAACTTGAAAAGTCTGTTAATATAGACGAATTGGAATTTGATGAATACAATTTTCGGAGTGAGCCGTTTGGAAAAAATATTGTGAAAGTATTTAATGGGTCTCAGGCGTTAACTGGTTTTGGCGCTGCGATTGGACGTTTGAAAGATTATAAAAAATTATCTTCATTTCATGTTCTAAATTCCTTGTTTAGTAAAATTGTAACAGGGGGAGATGAGCAAAATGAATGGTTCATTGAACTTTTGATAGGTTTAGAGAAAGTCAGGGCTGAATCAAAAAAGATTGGTAATGGACAAAGGATGTTTTTCCAGTATTTTTTCAGAGAATTGTTTAATTCAGAAAGTGACTCTTATCTGAATTTGTATAGTGCCGCCACAAATAGTTTTCAAAAGTACAGGAGCCAGGTGTAATTATATGTACCTAAAATTTAGAGATGATGATGAGGTTTATTCTGATGTAAAATATGATGCAGAGGAAAAATGCTTTTTTGTAGTTAATACCAAAAATGTGCGTCTGAAATGTGAGAACTACTTAAATCTGAATGTCGAAGAATGTTTGGAGGACTATTGTTTCAACATATTAAATACGGACATATTAAATAGAGAAAATGATATATTTCAGGTTTATGATAAGCGTGCAAATGTTAGATTGGGATGGATATTTCCGATTCAGGCATTATTGTCTGATGAACATGATTATGCCGAAAATAGTTTCTTTCTGAGATATGCCTATATTGCAATATATTTGCTTTTGGAAAATGTGAATGAAGAGAATATGCGAAATAGTAGTGAAATATTAAGAATAACAGATTTTTATTCCGAGGATGCTATAATTTTTGTTTTATGTAAAAGCAATTGTGAGCAAATAAAAGATTTTTGTTATGAAGATTATATTGTAGATTTATACGGTCATGGTTATTCGTGTTTGCCATATTCTGTTACTGGGGAGAAAGATGTTTATGTAGAAAAGCGGATTAATTTGCGGAGAATTTCGAAAGATGTAAAAGAAAAAATATTTATTGTGGAAGTGTTTAAAAGTCTGCTTGTGCAAACAAATCTGTTACCACTTGCAAAATTTCATATGTTATATCAAATAATAGAGTTGCTGATAGGAGATATTTTTTCCTATGAATTTATGACTTTTAGTAAAAAGATAAGTGAGGATACTAATAATCTGTTTGATTTAAAGGACGAGTTACAAAAACTGACAGGTGAAAAATACAGGGTAAAAGAATTATTTAGTACATATGCCCGAATTGATGGAATGCTAAAAGAAAAGTTAATGGATGTATGCAATGAGATATTAAAAGAAGCGTCGAAAAAAGAAAAAGCTGATGTTGGAGATAGTTTATATTCGGTAAGATGTCTGGTTTTTCATAATTATGGCGGCATTCCATCAGAAGCGAGAAAATTAATAGAAGATATAAATGAGATTTTTGAAAAGGTTGTTATTGAACTTCTAATTAAATTTGATGTTTCCTGTTCAAAATAAGTAACCTGCCAATTGTTAAAAATGAGAGAAAAAGGCTGTTTTGTCAGGCCTTTTTCTTATTTTGGTATATTTACCAAGACACTTTATTTTGTGACTGTTACCCTCGGCTACAAAAAAATTTTATAAAATGTCTCACACGGATTGCAAAAGGAGCCATATATGTTTATAATAGAAAGACAGTTTTACAAAAAAGCTTTCAGAACATCAGCAAAGCAGAGGCAGACAAAAAAGAAATAAGAAAATCGAGGTTGGGAATGGACGATAAGGAGTATTTGCACACAGAGGAAAACATAAAAAACGAAGAAGCGAAAGAAGAGCCTGTGACGGAAAAGCGTTCCTTTATCCGGGAGCTGATCAGTTTTGCGGAGATTTTTATTGTGGCATTTTTGCTGGCGCAGCTGATGACGCGGTTTGTACTGATCAATGCCGAGGTACCTTCGGAGTCTATGGAAAATATGATCGAACCGGGGGATCGCCTGTTTGGATTCAGGCTTGCATATGCCCTTGAAGATCCGGAGCGGTTTGATGTTGTGATCTTCCGTTATCCGGTAGATGAGACGCAGAATTATATTAAGCGCGTCATCGGACTTCCGGGAGAAAAAGTAGAGCTGCGTGAGGGGAAGATCTATATTGACGATTCGTCTGTGCCGCTGGATGAGCCGTACCTGCCGGAAGCGTGGGTGGATGATAATGACGGATATGTCTTTCAGGTGCCGGAGGACTGTTATCTCATGTTAGGGGATAACCGGAATATATCGTCAGATGCCAGATTCTGGGCGGCTAAGGCGTTGGAGTACGGACTGGCGAAAGACCTGGAGCATGCACAGAAGTATATGTATGTGGAGAAAGACCAGATTCTCGGGCAGGCAATTATAAAATATTATCCGCATTTTAAATCTCTGCTTTCTTATTAAGCTTCTTTAAAAATAAGGCGGCAGATTCGTATAAAATTCAGCAGGATGGAGGTTAATTCTGAAAAAAATGATATGAAAAAGGATCCTAAGAGTAAAAAGCAGGCAGAGGAAGAGCAGCAGGAGGAGAAGCGTCCGTGGTGGAAGGAGCTGTTAAGCTATGTATGGATTATTTTGTTTGCGTGTGTAGCGGCTACGGTTGTCAACCGGTATGTGCTGATTAACGCGGAGATCCCTTCAGAGTCTATGGAAAATCTGCTGACGATTGATGACCGGATTTTTGGATTCCGGCTTTCGTATCTGTTCGAAGATCCAAAGCGGTATGACGTCGTGATGTTCCGGTATCCGGTGCATGAGGAAACGATTTATATTAAACGTGTGATCGGGCTGCCGGGGGAGACGGTGGAGATCAAAGATGGAGGTATTTATATTGACGGGGCTTCCAGGCCGATTGAAGAAAATTATCTGCCGGAGAAATGGATGGATGGAAATGATGGATTTTATTTTGAAGTGCCGCAGGATGCGTATCTGATGCTGGGGGATAACCGGAATATTTCGGAGGATGCCAGGTACTGGGCACAATGTGCGCTTGATGATGACGTGGCGTCTGACAAACAGGAAGCCCAGGCTTATACGTACGTGCAAAAGGACCAGATTATCGGCCGTGCGATTTTAAAATATTATCCCAATTTTCATCTGTTTTTAAATATCTGACAGTGACAGCAGGGAGTGAAAGCGTGTACTATGAAGAAAAATGAAAAGACAAATGTCATGCGGCTGCTGGACGCAAAGCATATCGCGTATGAGAGCCATTTTTATACCGATACCGGAGCGGTCGCCGGGATGGAAGTAGCAGCCGTGCTGGGAGAGAATCCGGACCAGGTTTTTAAAACGCTTGTAACGGTTGGAAAATCCGGCCGGCATTTTGTGTTTGTAGTTCCGGTTGCAAAAGAGCTGGATCTGAAAAAAGCTGCGGAGTCTGTCGGTGAGAAAAAGATCGAGATGATACGGGAAAAGGAGCTGCTGCCGCTTACCGGATATGTGCATGGAGGCTGTTCACCGGTCGGAATGAAAAAGCAGTTTCCAACAGTCATTGACGCCAGCTGCAGACAACAGACAACGATGATGGTCAGCGGTGGAAAGATCGGCTGTCAGGTAGAACTGGCTCCACAGGATCTGGAAAAGGCGATACCATATCAGACAGCAGAAATCAGTATGTAGTATTCGTATTGAAATGGACCGCAAAATCAGTCCGGGTAATGACCTGGATCTGAGAAACAGGGGAAGAAGAAATGGTTCATATTATGATCGTAGAAGATGATAAAAAGATGAATGAAGGCATCCAGCTGGCTCTGCGGCAGGAGCAGTACCTGTTTCTGCCCTGCCGGACGCTGCAGGAAGCGAGAGAGCGGCTGAGGGAGTGCCGGACGGACCTGATACTTTTGGATGTTAATCTTCCGGATGGAAATGGCATAGAATTTGTGCGGGAAATCCGCAGAAAGTATCAGATGCCGGTGATTCTTCTGACCGTGAATAATATGGAACTGGATATTGTAATGGGACTGGAAGCCGGAGCGAATGATTATATTACAAAACCATTCAGCCTGATGGTCCTGCGGGCCAGAGTACAGGTGCAGCTGCGGGAAAAAGGTGCAGCCGGGGCGCGGTATAAGGATCAGAATCTGGATTTTGATTTTGCAGCCATGCAGTTTTTTAAAGATGGAAAACAACTGGAGCTGAGTCTGACAGAGCAGAAGCTGTTAAAGATATTATGTGAAAATGCGGGAGCTGTCGTGAAAAGAAGCTGTCTGATTGATAAGGTCTGGGATGGAGATACAGAGTATGTGGAAGAGCATGCGCTTACCGTCGCGGTAAAAAGGCTTCGGGACAAACTGGAGGATGCGGCAGGACGGTCATATATTAAGACTATCTACGGGGTCGGATATACATGGACGTCCGGACGGGAATAAGGAACTGTCCGGACAGCTCAGCTTATGAATGGCAGGAAGGCAGTTGATCAGAATGGGAACTATCATCGGTGTGGCAGTCAGTGCGGCAGTGACCGGATACTTGTGGTACCGCTATTTTGCGGGGAAGGAGAGGGCGTTGTTATACCGTCTGGAGCAGATGCTTGCGGATGCGCAAAAGGGCAGTTTTTGCATTCGCGAAATCTCTGAAACAGAGCTTTCCGCTATGGAAAATGGATTTCAGCATTTTCTGGAGGACCGGTGCCGGGCGGAAGAAGTACAAAAGCAGCAGAAAAATCTGGTACAGGAGCTGATTTCGGATATCGCGCACCAGACACTGACGCCGGTGTCGAATCTCAAAATCTATTCGGAATTGCTAAAAGAAGCGGATACCGGACATGCGCAGCTGGTGGATACGATCGTGCAGCAGACAGACCAGCTGGATTTTCTGATTCAGTCACTGGTTAAATTGTCCAGAATGGAACAGGGAATGATCCGTGTATATCCGGTTCTTTCGTCTGTTGCAGAGCTGCTGGACGGGATCCGGAGAGATTACGGTCCAAAGGCGGAGGCAAAGGGTATCTGCCTGAACGTAGCGCGGACAACGGTGCAGGCTGTATTTGATCAGAAATGGACTGCGGAAGCGGTCGGAAATCTTGTGGATAACGCGGTGAAATATACGGGGGAAGGCGGACAGGTGGAGATCCGTGTGGAACCGTATTCTTTTTTTGTCCGGATGGATGTGCGGGACAACGGCATGGGGATATCAGAAGGGGAGATTCCTAAAATATTTGGCAGATTTTACAGAAGTATGGATGCCAGGGATTATCCTGGCGCCGGGATCGGGCTGTTTCTGGCAAGGGAAATGATACAGGCGCAGAAAGGCTATATCAGGGTAACGTCCCGGTACGGAAAAGGTTCTGTTTTTTCGGTGTTCCTGCCTGCTCCCCGAATTGTTTCAAAATCGTGATATTTTAGAAACCAGCTGGAAACATGTGCCTGTTAATATAAAGTCTGTATTGTAGAACACAGTACAGGCTTTTTTGTGTACTGGAAATAAGGAGGCAGATATGCAGATACTGACAGTAGAACAGTTAAAAAAATACTATGGAAAAGGAGAGACAGAGGTTCATGCACTGGACGGCGTTAGCTTTTCGGTGGAAAAAGGTGAATTTGTGGCGATTGTGGGTACTTCCGGCAGCGGGAAATCCACCCTGTTGCACATGATCGGCGGACTGGACCAGCCGACGTCCGGAACAGTGACCGTAGACGGGCAAAGGCTGGACCAGATGACAAGCGACGGGCTGACAATTTTCCGGCGCCGGAATATCGGATTTGTCTTCCAGCAGTATAATCTCGTCCCGATGATGAATATCTGGGAAAACATTGTGCTGCCTGCGAGACTGGATGGAAAAAGACCGGATGCGGAATATGTGGATCAGATCGTACAGATCCTGGGACTTGGTGGAAAACTGGAAAATCTGCCAAATACATTATCCGGCGGCCAGCAGCAGCGGGCGGCGATTGCCAGAGCGCTGTCTGTAAAGCCGTCCGTACTGCTGGCCGATGAACCGACCGGAAATCTGGATTCCAGAACAAGTCAGGATGTGATCGGGCTTTTGAAGGTAACAAACCAGCAGTTTCATCAGACGATTGTTATGATCACACACAATGAAGAGATTGCGCAGATGGCAGACCGGATTCTGCGGATTGAGGATGGGAGGCTTGCGGCATGGTGAAAGCGGATAATAGAACAAATGGGAGGCCTGTGGTATGGTGAGAGCGGATAATAGAACAAATGGGAGACCTGCTGGCATGGTGAAAGTAGATAATCAGGAGCTTATGAGGGAACTGGCAGGGAAGTTTATGAAGATGAGCAGGGGACGCAGCCGGCTTGCCATTCTGGCGATCGTGCTGACCTGTATGCTGTTTACAAACCTGTTTACCGGAACATCATCGATGATACTGTCGAAAAGAGCGGCGGATATGCGCCAGATGATGAGTACATCGCACGCAGTGGTGCAGGATCTGACAGAGGGAGAATATCAGACAGCGGCTGCCGCAGTGGAGAAAAATAAGGAAGTGGAACGCTATGGACGGGGAATGTTTCTTGGAAGCGGTGTGGATGAACGGTATGGGTTTTCGACAGAAGTACGCTTTGCGGATGAAAATATGGCAGAGAGCTTTCAGCAGATACCGTCCTGCGGGCATCTGCCGGAGCATGGGAACGAGCTTGCGGCAGGGTCTTTTGTGCTGGAAGCGCTTGGGGTGCCGCAGGAACTGGGAGCGGAGATTACGATTACGTATGAACAAAATCCCGGAGAGCTTTGTACGGATACCTTCCGCCTGTGTGGTTACTGGGAGAGTGATCCGGCCATTATGGCACAGATGATCTGGGTGTCCGCAGATTATGCAGAAGCACACAGATATCCGGTTACTGAACAGGATTTGAAAAACGGGCTGCTCAATGGAGGGTACGATCTGGTAGTATGGTATCGGAATCTGTGGGATTTATCCGGAAAAACAGATGCGCTGACAAAGGAAGGCAGACTTTCGGACAACAGCCGGAGCTTTGAAGTCAATCCGGCATATCAGATATTTGGGGAGGATGGATTTCGTTTTGATACAGTAGCGGCACTGGTGATACTAATTGTGCTTGCCGGATATCTGATTATTTATAATATTTTTAATATTTCCATTCAGACGGATATCCGGATCTACGGACTTTTAAAAAATATCGGGACGACAGGAAGACAGCTGAAAAAGCTGGTGCATATGCAGGTATGGAGATTATCGGTCACAGGCATTCCATGCGGACTGATCGCGGGATATTTATCGGGTGTGTGGATATCGCCGCTGCTTGTGGCAGACGGGGAACTGCATGCAGAATTGTCAGGACAGGCAGAAACGGTGATCTCCTGCCATCCGGCTATTTTTATCGCGGCGGCGCTTCTGACCCTTGGGACCGTTTATCTGTCTGTCATGCGGTCCTGCCGTCTGGTGGAACAGGTGACGCCGGTAGAAGCGTTACGGATGGCAGAGGATACAGCTTCTGCCGCGGATAGTTTTATTCCTGTCGGGAAAACCAGGAGAAAACATAGAAAAGCAAAATTATATTATAACTGGTTTACGATGGCATTCTGGAATTTTCGCAGAAATATTGCAAAGGGGTTTATTGTAATGCTGTCGGTGGCATTGTCTCTGGTTGTGATGGACTGCATTGTGATTCTGGTACAGGGGTATGATCTGGATATTTATAAGCAGATGTTTTTGTCGGCAGATTTTCAGATCGATCAGATCCCGGCTACCGCGGCAAATTCGTCCTTTGCACATCTGACGCCTGCGATCCGGCAGCAGCTGGAAGCATGTCCGGACGGTGATTACAGAACCGGATACGTCTGGTATTCAGCGCAGATGCATCAAATGGAACCGCATCTGCGGCAGGTATGGGAAGATCTGGCGGCGCAGAATGCTGATGTCTGGAACGATTACGCCAGAAACATGTGGGAACAGGCGGCTGCGTCCGGAAAAATCCGGATACATCTGATGGGAATCAGCCAGACCGTATTTGAAAAGCTGGAATGGAAGGGGCAGCCCTGTTCCTGGGATACGTTTTGTGACGGAAAACAGATACTGACAGATTTTAATGTTATAGATTCTGACGGGCCGGTATCCTATTATCTCCCCGGAGACAGGATTACGATGAAATACCAGAGCGGCAGGGAAAAAACCTATACCGTGTCCGGGGAAGCAAAACTGCCATATTCGCTGGACTATTCGTATTATGACGCGGTTTATGTGACGCTGATCCTGCCGGAGGAAGAATATCTTGCCGTCACGCAGCAGGAAAATGCGATTTATGCGACGATAGACTGTCCCGAAAAAGACCGCGCAGCGTACCAGCAGTATCTGGAAGATACCGTATTAAAAGAAAATGGCCTGTTGCATGTGACATCTTCCCTGGTCATGGAGCGCAGCTTTCAAAAATATGTCGAAAAGTACTACGTGATCGGCGCAGCGCTCGTGTTTGTACTCGGGCTGATCGGTGTGATGAATTTTTTCAATATGACTGCGGCTTCCATTCTGAGCAGAAAAAAAGAATTTGCGCTGCTGGAAGCAGTCGGAATGACGCAGGTGCAGTGCAGGAGGATGCTGCTGGCAGAAGGATGCATGTATCTGGCAGGCTCAGTGCTTCTGGCCATAGCTATGATAGGCGGCACCGGACAGCTGATTGTCAGGATGCTTGGACAGGCATTTTTCTTTCGGGTAAAAGTAGTGGTATGGCCGTGCTTTGCACTGGTTCCGGTGCTGTATCTGATCGTACATGGGATCGTGGCAGACCAGTGTGGCAGGATGAGACAGGAAAGCGTTGTGGAGCGAATCCGCAACAGTTAGGAACTGCAGAAAAAACTTTGGCACTTTCATTGTCAAAGTTTTTTCTGCAGTTTCCCGACAGCGAAAATTACTGATTCAGACACTGTAAGACAGGCCTGATATATTTTTTGTCTGAAATATCATAAGATGAAGATAAGATCCGGATCATTTCCTGCTCCTGTGGTGTCTGGTTTTTCTTTGCTTTCAGCGTTTTGATAAATAGTTTCATCATCAGTCTGGATGAGGCAGACATTTTCTCATAGCAAAGTCCGCCCGGACAATAAAACAGATGCACGTTTTTCAACTCCGGGTCATGAAAATTCTGCTCAAGCGCAGTCACGATATCCGGGCTTTCGGCCGGACTGGCTCCGACACAAAAGGCGATCAGCTTTTTCTGGCCGGCCCACTGCAGGGCATGTTTTTTAAACCAGCTGATTTTGTGAATACTGCCCGCACATGCCCAGCCGCCATAAATAATCGCTCCGTATGCGGACAGATCTTTCTTCTTTGCATCTGATACCGGAAGGCAGTCAGCGCCGGCCGCTTTTGCGATCCACAGGGCATACCGTTTGGTAAATCCTGTCTGGGAATTGTAGATGACAATTGTTTTCATTTGTTGTTACCTCCCTGTTTTTGCCGGTTTGTGGTTTCCATAGCCGGGTGATCTGCTTCGCTGGCGGTCTTTTGTTCCAGATGTCCGATTCCGGCATAGAGCTTTGATAGAAGAAGAAAAAGTGTTTCAATTTCTTTGTCTGTATAGACTTCAAAAAGATACTTTAATTCTTTCTGGTATTTTGCAAAATCATGCTGAAAGAAGCTGTCTGCCTTTTTCGTAGGGCAGATACACATGGCTCTTGTATCCTGCGGGCTTTGCTGTATCGTGATAAATCCTTTCTTTTGCAGGGCAGCTGCCAGTTTTTTAATATTTTGTCTGGAACAGCCCGAAAGATGACCCAGCTGGGTGAAAGTCAGCGAAGCAGATCACCCGGCTATGGAAACCACAAACCGGCAAAAAC
>CANTHI010000035.1 GCA_947653505.1 uncultured Eubacterium sp. | reverse complement strand
GGGATATTATCTGACAGAAAAACAGAAAAAAGCGAAATATGCCATTTTGTATGATGTTATCGTTTTTATATGTCTGACCGCCCTGTGTTCCTTCCGGTATGCCATCGGTTTCGATTATTTTTCTTACCGGAGCATTTATGAAATGACAGCAGAATGGTCCTTTGGTGATATCCTTCATTACCGCTTATCGGAACCGCTCTTTTTTGTCGTATGCAGACTCTTTCTTGTGGCCGGCCTGCCGTTTCAGTGTCTGATCGCAGGTGTAAGCAGTTTTGTCATACTGACCGCTTTGTGGTTTATCCGCCGCTATTCCAGTCTGCCCTGGATGAGCGTTTATCTGTATATTACCCTTCAGTTTCTGGCTTATGATATGAACCTGATGCGGCAGGCTGTCGCTGTCTCCTTTTTCCTTTTGTCCTATCCTTTTCTGGAGCAGAAAAAGCCGGCAGCCTATTCCATCCTGATCTTTGCCGGAGGACTTTTCCACAACTCTTTATGGCTCGTATCCCCGCTGTATATTTTTCTGTCCCGAAAACTCTCCCGCAAATCTGCATCCATTCTGGTCGTGCTGACCGCGTTTGTATATTTGCTTTTTGACCGGCTGTTCCTTCTGGTCAGACCTTTTCTGCCTGAAAAATATGCCGTTTATCCGGATACTTACTTTTGGAACGCAAACAGCTGGGAATACCTGATCCTTCCTGCGCTTTACTGCCTGCTTATCATCCTGTTTCAAAACCGGATCCGGAATCCGCGCAGACGTACGATTTATTTAAACAGTGCATGTCTGTATTTTCTGCTCAGTCTGTTTATTACCAGACATTTTATTATAGAACGGTTCGCGGTCTATCCGTTTGTATTTTCCCTGACTGCCATTCCGGAAATCTGTACGTCTTTTCGGAAAAAGACCGCGCGTTCCTGCAGGTTTTTTAACAGATATCAGCTCGTAGTACTGCTGTTTCTGGCTTTTGGTGGCGCTTTTTTTCTTTTCGCAGCCGCAAAAGGATTTCATCAGGTATATCCTTATACCAGCCTGCTGGACCAAAGCCATTCTGTGCCTGTCGGAATCTAAAAGATTCCAAACGACTTCCCGAGCCAGTAGCCAGCGCCGAGCAGCCAGCTGCTGAATATCCCAAACAAAATCACAGGCCCTGCAATGGTAAAGATTTTGGCACCGATCCCGAATACCTGCCCCTCCTTCTGAAACTCAATCGCCGGAGCGGCCACACTGTTCGCAAATCCGGTAATCGGTACGAGCGCTCCTGCGCCGCCCCATTTCGCAAACGTCGGGTAAATATTAAAGCCTGTCAGGACAATACTTAAAAAGATCAGGCAAAGACTGCACCAGCTGCCTGCCGTATCCTTGTCAAGACCCATATTTAACGCGGTATTTAAGATCAGCTGCCCGATAATGCAGATGACCCCGCCGACAAGAAATGCCCGGCACATGGCCCAGGCCAGATTTCTGGTTGGTGTCACCTGTTTGACATAATCGTTGTATTCCTGCTGCTGTCGTTGTTTTTCTTCCTGTTTCATTTTTTTCAGCTCCTGTTCCTTGTAGATTCTCTGTAACAGTTCCAGGTATGATCTGAACTGTTACAGTTGTTACTATTCACGGCACAAGGGCCGCTCATAGTAACGGTTCTACTGATAGAATAAACAGTATAGGATATTCTATACTGGAAATGTCTGACTTTTTCTTTTATAATATCGTCATGGTATTATGGGAAAAGGAAGTGAAACAAATGGAATGGAAGCAAAAAGACAATAAAGACCAATTCAAAAATACACGCTATTTTCAGGAAGCCCTTTCTGATTTTGTATATGATGCAGCCAGCGGAAGAGCAATCCGCCATCTTACGGATCTTGGTTATACGACTGCCCGGATTATGAACGAGCTGGATTATCCGGTTTCATTTGCCCGCATACAGCAGACCGTAACGAGATATTTAAAAGAATCTGGTATCCTGCTGGAACAGCTGCCGGTATCGTATCATTATGTAGCCAGTCTTACCCTGGAGTATCGTTCACCGGAAACTCTGTTTTCGTTTCTGGCAGAACAGGTCCGGCAGAATGGAGAGGAAAATTCTTACCTGTCATGCCCGTTCGGCCCGCGTCCGGATGTGGATATCAGCGCACTGCTGTCCGTTCTGACACGCAGGGAGAGGGAATATATCGAAGGTATTTTCTGGGATGCGGATATCCTCTATCACAGACTGGACCGGAGAATGCTGGAGATCGGTGTACAAATTGCTCCCTATTCAGACCGGGTCATTTTTTATTTTTTTAAGAGTCGGGAAGCATATAAAATCAGCTCCCAATTAAATCCCTGACTACCTCACCCGCCAGTATCAGGCCTGCTGCCGCAGGTACAAATGCATTACTGCCTGGTATAGCTTTGCGGTTCAGTGGCACAGTCTGCTCCCCGTCCGGTTTCGCACATACCCCCGGGAGCGGCTGTTCTTTGGAATACACGACCTTTAGCTTTGTAATCCCACGTTTTTTTAACTCCCTGCGCATGACTTTTGCCAGCGGACAGACCGATGTTTCATAGATATCTGCTACCTGAAATGCTGAAGGATCCATCTTATTTCCAGCGCCCATCGCGCTGATCAGGCGTGTTCCGGCTGCCTGTGCCTGCTCAATCAGCGCAAGCTTTCCAGTCACCGTATCTATGGCATCCACGACGTAGTCATATTGTGTAAAATCGAACTGCGCGGCCGTTTCCGGCAGATAAAACACCTTTCTGGCATACACCTGCGCCTGCGGATAAATGTCCAGAATCCGCTCCTTTGCCACATCCACTTTATACCGGCCAAGCGTACTATGCAGCGCAAAAATCTGCCGGTTTAAATTCGTCCGGTCTATCGTATCATGATCAATCAGATCCAGCGTGCCGACCCCGCTGCGTGCCAGTGCCTCTGCAACATATCCCCCGACTCCTCCAATCCCGAAAATAGCCACACGCGACTGTGCCAGGCGCCTGATCCCTCCGGCTCCGATCAATAACTCTGTTCGTTCAAACTGACTGTTCCTGCTGTTCATACTGCTCCTGCTATTCATCTGGTTAATGCTGTTCATACTACTCCTGCTACTCATTTCATCTGGTTAATGCTATTCCTCCGGTTAATGCTATTCCTCCGGTTAATGCTGTTTTTCAGATACTGATCTGATTCAGAGCGTCTGTCAGTCCTGCTGCTTCATCAGATACTTATCCCTGTACATCATCTTATCCGCACGCCGCCTTGTATCCGACAGATCATAATCCTGCGTGTTGTCGTACATCGCATATCCGGCAGCAATACGGGCTTTAAACTGTTCCTGATGAATCTGGTTCCATTCGTCTGTCAGCTGTTTTAAATGCTGCACCATTGTCTCACATTCCTCCATCGTCCTGTGCTTTAACAGCACGCAGAACTCATCACCGCCTACACGGTAGCACCGTCCCGATGCCCCAAACACCTGCTGGATCATACTGGCACAGCTTGTAATATATAAATCCCCCTTATCATGCCCCAGATGATCGTTGCAATCTTTCAGATTGTTCAGGTCAAACATCAGAATCAGGCTGCCCTTTGCCTCGAAGTCTTTCCCCTCGGTATCATCCGCATAAGCCGCACGGTTATAAAGTCCCGTCATCTGATCATGATACGCCATCTGCTCCAGGTGCTTCGCATTCATTCCGATATTCATCAGCCGTCTGGCATCTTTTAGAGACATTACGCCAAGCACGGTAATATAGACAAGAAAACCAATCATCCCCAGGTTCGTAGACGACAGACCACCGGAAATATAGTAAATTGCAATATCCGCACCCAGCCCGATCATGCACGCCCCCATACAGATCACGAGCGCTTTCAGCCGGCTGCTCCACCCTGCCGTACGTACCTGCACATACAGCATCGGAAAAACAATAAAAATCATAAGCAGCATGGAAAGATGGTTCAGAAAAAGCGTCTCCCGCATATCCGCAATGCCTGTAACCTGCAGTACCATCGTTACCACAAATACACCCAGACTGATCATACACGCCACATCCCAGATCCAGTGGTCTTTACCCGTAAACATTTCACGGATATACTGCGTAAACGGAACGACTACCAGCAGCAGCGTCAGAAATACCACATACGAAAAAATATCTCCCCGTCCTGTCAGCATACTCCATACACCGGCATCCGACAGCTTCCAGATACCGATCAGCACCGCAAACTGTCCCATCATAAACAGGCTGCGGTCAAATTTGAAATGATGGCTGCTGTACAGCGTAAAAATCATAAATCCAGCTCCGAGAACAACCGCAAACAGACTTAGCAGCACAGATGAAAAGTCTTTCCTTAAGATTTCCAGATAAATCGAATACCTCGCTCCCGCGTAAAAATCCGGCACGAGACCGGCATTGGATTCATATACCGGCTGTATTTCCACACGGATGACCTTCCCCTGATCCGCTTCCGAAATCAATGCCGTATTCCAGCAGTTTCCCGGCGATCTGCCAACCGGACTGTCCGCACGTCTTTTCATGCGCATCGCCAGCTCATCTCCAATATAGACTTCCACATTCTGATGCACGGAGCGGAAGATGAACGCATTGCTGTCCGCTGGTATTTCAGACGGATGTATCTCATAAATTTCCCTGATCCCGACAGGCGCATTCTCATCCTTTTGTACCTGATAGCTGTGATTTACCAGCTTTGTAAATCCTTGTGCATTTTTGGCTGTGTACAGCTCATTTCCACAGGTGCGGACCAGATATATCAGAAAAATTACGGCAATGCAAAAGCACAGCTCATAGACTATGGAAATCCATTTTTTCATTGTTGAAAGTGTCCCTTCTTTTGTATTCTACAAATTATTATAAGCAAATGGAGGGTGCTTTTCAATACAAAATTATCTGTGTGCCGGATGGGAAAGTGTTGCGTATTGGCTATGCGGACGCCGGATGGGAGGCGCAGACTTTACACACCCACACACGTACACTATAATCATTATATCAGATAGCAGCTGCATCCATCCTAAATGCGGTGAGAATATGGAAGTATTACAGGAAATGTCAAAAGAAGGATTCATGAAAATATCAGTAGAAGAATTTTCAAAATTGCAGGACTGGATGCTGGTATCGCCAAAAGATTCCCGCATCTTTCAGTCCAGTGATAAATTCAGATACCCATACCCCCGCGCCAGTCCATAGCTCATCCCGGTCAGAAAACACCCGCTGCCTGCCGCTGCTCCCGTCACCGTCTGCGTGCCTTCTGCCACCACTTCCGCTGCGCGGATATCCCCGCTGCCTGCCGCTTCCATTGTACGGATATCCCCGCTGCCTGCCGCTGTAGTTACTATGATTCTGCTGCAGGTTCCGCAAATCCGCCGGGGCAGAACCTGTATGGCCTCTTCTTCTGGCAATGTCGTTTCTGTCACAAAAACGTCCTGCTGCTGCAGATTATACAAAACAAGCTCTTCCCTGCCGTCTGTACGCAGTATACAGGCGCCGCCTCCGTTTTGGATATGCTGCTGTATGGCAAATGCGATGTGCCGCTGCGGCCAGCGGACATAGCCGTTTCTTTTAAAATGCGCATCCCGGATGCGGCGGTATTCTGCTGCTGTCGCCGCAGTCTGTTCCCAGCGGTCCGTCTCTGCCGCTCTCAGATTATCATGCGGGACACTGGCCGTTGCTCTTTTCAGGTAAAAATCCGGCGCAAATCCGAGTGGTGTATAAAATCCTTCCACAAGCTCCCTGTCTGCCGGTTCTGCCAGCAGCGGCGCGTCGTATATTTCACGCGCCCTCCCAAGCAGCCTGGCCGCAATTCCCCGTCCGCGGTACTGCGGCCAGACTGCCAGTGCGTAGACGTACCTTACCGGCTGCCAGAAGCCACCGGACGCGGATGGCTCCTGCCAGATTTCTGCCGGAAGAAAAAAAGATGCTCCCATCAGCACCCCGTTTTCTTCTTCATACAGCACATGCTCCTTTTCGTACATGGCTTCAAAAAAGTCATTGATATATGCGTCCTCATCTGCAAAGCACGTCTTCCACAGCTGTCTGAGCTGCGGAATCCATGCCCTGTCTGCGTATCGGATCATAACGGAAACCTCGCCTGAAATTTTTCTACGAGAAGGTGCGGCTGATAGGACAGCTTTGCCTTGCGCAGTCCCTCATCTCCGGTATCTTCTTCCCGATTTACATACAGATAGTCCTGACAGTTGTGCAGTACAAACTGCTGGTTGATCATCGGATAGGCGCCCTGTACGCTGGCAAGCGCTTTTTCGATGTGTACGACATATGTGTTGGAATTGAGCGGCTCTCCGATGGAAAACGCCACCAGCCTGCCACCCTTGTACAGCATCCCTCCGTCCAGCACCAGCTCTGCCAGATGACGCAGTGCAATCCGGTTGATATGCAGTTCATTTTCCATTTCTTCGTTCCAGTTTTCGGACTCGGCTTCCTTCCAGACGTCCAGAAGACGCATGCACTCTCCGGCGTCCTCCGGCATCATGTCGCGGTACAGCCAGTTATTATCGTCCCTGAAACGGGCAATATGGTTGCGCTTGCCGTGCAGCTTTCTACCGGACAGGGTAGACAGCTTTTCCGTCAGATAGACATAGTCATAGTCGTCCCGGTTCGTTTCTACCGTATACCGTCCCGGATAATTGCTTTCCAGCCATTCCAGATCGCTCTGTACAAGCGTTCCTAGCACAAGCTCCTGATTTTTTGCCTGCTGCATCGCAAGCAGCGCATCCAGAGCGCCCCTGCGGTTTCCAGCGCCAATCGGGATCGTATAACAAAACTGGTCCCCGTCCTGAAACTGAAAAATCAGACACCCCTGCTCTTTTGCCATTTTTACGCCGTAAATATCGCTCCATAAAAAATTATTTGCAAACGAATACTCACAAGCCTGTCTGTCATCCTCCAGCAGCCGGTGCGTTACCCACTCCCGGTCGCGAAATGACAGACTGTTAAATTCTATCATAAAAAATCTCCCTTAACTGCACTATATTTTTCTATTTTATCTGCATGAAGTACTGATTGCCTCGATCGCGACCGCGCCGCCACGTACGATTTCCACATGGCCGCGGAATTTTGCGTTCAAAAGCCCGATCAGCTCGTTATTTCTGCGTTCGGTCAGCTTGCATTCCAGCATCACGCTGTCTTCCCCGATATCGGCCACTTCCACACGGAATACCTGCGCAATGCGGAATACTTCGTCGATCCCGCTGGAAGTGATATCTTTAATTTTAGCAAATAATATTTCCTTCATATGAATCGGCACATTCGTCAGATCTATAACCTTGATGACTTCCACCATACGATTTAACTGCTTTTTGATCTGTTCAAACGTAATATCATCGCTCATTACACAGATTGTCATACGGGACACCGTCGCATCCTCGGTCGTACCGACGGTAAGACTCTGCAGATTGTACGATTTTCCGGAAAAAAGCCCCGATACCTTCGCCAGCACGCCCACCTGATTTTCCACATACAAAGCGATCCATCTGTTTTTCATCTTTTTCCCTCCTCCCGTTATTTCAAAATCATTTCGCTCATCGGGTTCCCGCCTTTTACCATCGGCAGCACCAGCTCGTCGGTCGCAATCAGAAATTCTATGAGCGTCGGCGCGTCTTCGTTGCGTTTTGCCTGCGCCAGCGCATCTTCGATCTGGGAGGCTTCCGTCACACGAATCCCATGCGCGCCATAACTTTCCGCAAATTTTACAAAATCCGGCACATACGGCGGACATGCTTCATTCGGCCCTTTGCATGTATCCGGACAGCTGCTCCGTCTGCGCAGACAGGTCGCCGCATAGCGTTTTCCATAAAATAACTGCTGCATCTGGCGTACCATACCCAGATAATAATTATTCAGAAGACAGATCGTAACCGGAGCGTTTTGCGTAATGGCCGTAGCCATTTCCTGCATGTTCATCTGAAATCCGCCATCGCCGGTAATACAGACCACATGCCGGTACGGCTTTGCGAGCTTTGCACCGATCGCTGCCGGAAGTCCGAACCCCATTGAGCCAAGTCCGCCGGAAGTAATCAGCCGCTTTCTGCCGCCTGTTTCCAGATACTGTGTCGCCCACATCTGATGCTGGCCGACATCCGTAACAAAAATGGCGTCTTTATAGCTCTTATTCAGCGCTTCCATAATCATCTGCGGCGTCATCCCGCGGTCTTTGCGCATTTCCAGCGGATTCTCCCTGTCCCAGCCTCTGATTTTTTCCACCCAGTCCGCCGTATCCTGCTTTTCCGCCCATTCGCACAGCTTTTCCAGCGCCAGCTTTGCATCCGCGACAATCGGCACATCCACGACGACATTTCTGGAGATCGAAGCGGTATCAATATCAATATGAATAATTTTTGCACGCGGAGCAAATTCATTCAGATCACCGGTAATCCGGTCATTAAAACGGGTACCGATCGAAAATAACACATCACATCTGCTGACCGCGATATTGCAGGCATATTTACCATGCATACCGGAATTGCCCAGATATAATGGATGATCCGGCGGCAGCGCGCCCTTTCCCATCACCGTCGTCACCACCGGTACCTGCGTACGTTCTGCAAATTTCTGCAGCTGCTCACAGGCGCCGCTGACAAAAATGCCGCCCCCTGCCAGTATGAGCGGCCGTTTTGCTGCTTTTAACAGACGATACGCCTTTTTCAGCTGGCCGATATGCACGCTTTCATTTGGTTTATAACCGCGGATATGCACCTCAGACGGATATTCGCTGTCGCCGGACTGCACCTGGATATCTTTCGGAATATCTACAAGCACCGGACCCGGTTTGCCAGTCCTTGCGATATGAAACGCCATTTTTAAGATTCTGCCCAGATCTTTGCGGTCCCGCACCGTCACCCCGTATTTTGTGACAGACTGCGTCATGCCGACGATATCGACCTCCTGAAACGCGTCATTTCCAATCAGTCCAAGCGGCACCTGTCCGGTAATACATACGAGCGGAATACTGTCATAATGCGCGTCTGCCAGTCCGGTAATGATATTGGTAGCCCCCGGCCCGCTTGTGACAAGACAGACGCCGACGGTTCCGGATGCCTTCGCATACCCTTCCGCTTCAAAGATCAGGCCCTGCTCATGTCTGGGCAGAACGACGCGGATATCCTCCTGTTTGTATAATTCATCAAAAATATCCGTAACCATTCCGCCCGGATATCCAAATACCGTGTCCACGCCTTCTTCCCGCAGCGCTTTCACAAATAATTTTCTTCCTGTGATATCCATGATTCCTCCCCTTTGCTTATTTTTTTACATATTTGCGAAAATAATAAATCAAACCAGAATACGTCCGCTCTTCACTTTCCTCTGCAAGCTCCCAGTCCTCCAGTTCATCCAGATCCGGGGCGTATACATCTGCATCATATGCAGCTTCCAGTTTTGTCACATATGCCGTACTGCATGCATCCGCCAGCTGGCGGTAGACACTCCCGCCGCCGATCACAAAGACATCTTCAGAGCGGTACTGCTTTAGACTGTCATACAGATCCTCCAGCGAATGTACGCAGATGCATCCTCCTGCATCGTAATGCTTATCATGTGTCAGTACCAGATTCACCCGGTCTGCCAGAATCCCGTGCGGAAGACTCTCTCTCGTCTTTCTGCCCATAACGACCACTTTCCCTTCCGTCAGCCTGCGAAACAGACGCAGGTCATCCGGAATCCGGACTAACAGATCCTGGCCACGGCCGATGCCCCAGTTTTTATCCGCACAAACAATGAAATTCACAAAAACCCCTTTCCAGACAGCTGTTCCGGTCATCCGCAGCACATTTTCCCATCCTGCTGTTCCTGCGCGTCATCAATCACTTTTCCAACTATTCCTGCGCGTCATCAGCCGATTTTTCTGCTATTCCTGCGCATCATCAGCCGATTTTCCTGCTATTCCTGTGCGTCATCGATCGCTTTTCCGATATCATGCCGCATATATTTATTTTCAAAGCTCACCCAGCTGACAGCCTCATACGCCTTCTGGCGCGCCTGTTTTAAATCCTGTCCTTTTGCGGTAATGCCCAGCACCCGCCCGCCGTTTGTCACAATCTGTCCTTCTTTTGATAATGCCGTGCCTGCATGGAAGCAGAAATAATCCTCTCTCTGGTCAAACGCCTCCAGTCCTTCGATCGGATACCCCTTCTGGTAAGCGATCGGATAACCATCAGACGCCAGCACGACGCAGACAGCCGCATTGTCCTCAAACTCCAGCCGGATTTCATGCAGATGGCCTTCCACACACGCCTCCATCACTTCGAGCATGTCATTTTTCATACGTGGCAGCACGACCTGCGCCTCCGGATCTCCGAACCGTGCGTTGTACTCCAGCACTTTCGGCCCGTCCTCTGTCAGCATCAGCCCGAAAAAAATCACGCCGGTAAATGGTCTGCCCTCAGCCGCCATCGCATCCACAGTCGCCTGATAAATATATTTTTTGCAAAACGCATCGACTTCATCCGTATAAAAAGGACTTGGCGAAAAAGTCCCCATACCTCCGGTATTCAGACCCTGATCCCCGTCCTTTGCCCGCTTATGATCCTGCGCGGAGCTCATAATCTGGATCGTTTTTCCGTCAGTAAAAGACAATACAGACACTTCCCGTCCGGTCATAAACTCCTCTACGACCATACGGGAACCGGCATCGCCAAATTTTTTTTCTTCCATAATCGTCTTTACGCCGTTTAAAGCCTCGTCCAGCGTATTGCAGATCAGCACGCCTTTGCCAAGCGCCAGTCCGTCCGCCTTTAATACAACCGGCATCTTCGCCGTTTTCAGATAAGCTGCAGCGGCAGCCGGATCGTCAAATGTCTCATACGCGGCTGTCGGAATCCCATATTTTTTCATCAGATCTTTGGAAAATGCTTTGGAACCTTCCAGTATGGCCGCGTTTTTCCGCGGGCCGAACACTTTCAGTCCTTTTTCTTCAAATACATCCACAATCCCGCCTACCAGCGGATCATCCATACCAATAATCGTAAAATCCACGGCATGCTCTGCCGCAAATGCCGCCAGCTTTTCAAACTCCATTGCCCCGATCGGAACACACTGCGCAATCCGGCCAATTCCCGCATTCCCCGGTGCACAGTAAATGTTTTCCACTTTCGGGCTTTTTGCGGCGCTTAACGCAATCGCATGTTCCCGTCCGCCACTGCCTACGATCAAAACGTTCATACTCATTTCTCCTTTTATAAATTATGCAAGGACCACCCTGCCATCTGCTACAGACACCCTGCCGTTTGCAATCAGATCGACTGCCTCGGGCAGAATCTTCCATTCTGCCTGCTCCATCACCCGCCGCTGCAGTGACTGTGGCGTATCGTCCTGCTCTACCTCCACAGCCTGCTGCAGAATAATCGGTCCGGTATCCGTCCCCTCGTCTACAAAGTGCACCGTCGCTCCGGTCACTTTTACCCCTCTGGCAAGCACACCTTCATGAACTTTTAGTCCATAGTATCCCGCACCGCAAAAAGACGGAATCAGCGACGGATGAATATTAATGATACGGTTTTGATATTTTTGTATCAGCAGCTTGGGCAAAATAACAAGATAACCAGCCAGTACCACCAGATCAATCCGTTCCTGTTCCAGAATGTGAATCAGCGCATCTGCAAACGCATCCGGATGCCCAAAATCCTTTGGCGCAATACAACAGTGCCTGATCGCGTGCTTTTCTGCCCGTTCCAGTGCATAGGCATCTTTTTTATTGCTGACCACAAGCGCAATCTGCGCATTCCGGACGCTGCCGTCACCGATCCTGTCGATCAGGGCCTGCAGGTTTGTCCCGCCGCCGGATACAAAAACCGCCAGTCTTAACATAACGTCACTCCCTTTTCTCCCGCACCGGCTTCTCCGATCGTATAAGCTCCCACACCCGTCTCTTTTGCCGCCGCTATCGTCTGTGCCGCCTGTGCCGCATCGACTGCCAGCACCATGCCGATACCCATATTAAACGTATTGTACATCATCTGTTCTTCAACATTTCCTTTTTTCTGCATCAGGCGGAAAATCTCCGGCACCGGATAACTGTCTTTCTGAATCACAGCATGGATTCCATCCGACAGCATCCGCGGTACGTTTTCATAAAATCCGCCGCCTGTAATATGACTGCATGCTTTGATCAGAACGCCGGCTTCTTTGATCTGCCTTAACGTACGTACATAAATGCGGGTCGGCGTCAGAAGCGTCTCCCCCAGCGTCCGTCCAGACTCAGGCCCCGGCATATCCAGCACTTTTTTATGATCTTCATCTGCTGCCTGATTCAGGCCAAAAATCTGACGGACAAGGGAAAACCCATTCGAATGCACACCTGAAGATGCCAGCCCGATCAGCACATCCCCTTTCTTTAGATCACGCCCCGTTATAATATCCTTTTCATCCACTACACCTACCGCAAACCCGGCAAGGTCATATTCCTCCTGCGGATAAAATCCTGGCATTTCCGCTGTTTCACCGCCAATTAACGCCGCGCCGGACTGCCTGCAGCCTTCCGCCACACCACTTACAATCGCTTCTATTTTATCCGGATAATTTTTCCCACATGCGATATAATCCAGAAAAAACAACGGTTCACCGCCCGCGCACGCTATATCATTAACACACATTGCCACACAGTCAATACCGACCGTATCATGCCTGTCCATCAAAAAAGCCAGCTTTAATTTAGTACCGACACCGTCCGTTCCTGAGACGAGCGTCGGTTTTTCCATCTTTTTGAACGCTTCCATTGAAAAAGCTCCGGAAAAACCGCCCAGATTCGTCAGAACCTCCGGCCGCATGGTACTCTGCACATGTTTTTTCATTAACTCTACGGACCTGTAACCCGCTTCAATATCGACTCCGGCATTTTTATAATCCATGTTTCTCCTCCTGTCTGTTGTAGGTACACCACTGCCTGCCCGCCGGACAGACCGCGGCTCCGGTCATCTGCCTTTAGACATAATGCCACATCTTTGTAAAAATATCAAGAATGCAAAATGATTTCTTCCATCTCTTTTTTCTCTTTCGTTACTATTCACGGCCCGGGAGGCCACTCGTAGTAACGATTCGGGGCGATGTGGAAAGTGTGCATCGCAAGCCCGGTGGGGCAGACCCTGCGCGTTGCTGACCCGTGAAAAGCAACTCTCTTTCTACTCTTCCTGAATCTTTCGTATAAGTTCTTCCGGTTTTTTCAAAAGCTTTGCCATCATTTCCACGGAATAGCCATCTTTTGTCCATGCATAAATCAGTTCTTTGTCTCTTTCCAGGTATCCCTCGCTGCGTCCCTCCTGACGTCCCTCCTGACGCCCTTCCTCTTTTAATTTTTCCAAAGCTGCACACATATTGACCGCCTCCTCCTTTC
>CANTHI010000034.1 GCA_947653505.1 uncultured Eubacterium sp. | reverse complement strand
CATTACAAGGATTATTAAACGTGAAGAATTCAGTCCTTTTTCCAAATGGCTGAATTCTTCACGTTTAATAATCCTTGGAATGGAATCAAAAGGAAATAGCTGCTCTTTGAAGACGTTATTTTTATAGATTCCAAATTTCACTCCGTAGCGTGCCAGCAATTCATTAATCTTATCTGTGTGCTTTAACAGTTTCAACTGTTCCATGACAATTCCTCCTTCCAGATGCTTTCGTAAAACGTCAAAAGGCGCTCTGCTTATCGCAGAACGCCTTTGTTCGTAAATTAGACATAGTATATTCTTTTTTAGACGGCATGTCAAGCTTTTATTTTTCGCCTTCGCTCTCTTACATCTTGAAATTACACAATTACTGTGGCATAATAACAATTATGTACAAAATGAATGTCAACGAAAAGAAGATCAGGAAGGTGATTGCATGTCAGTAAAAGACACCAGAATCAAACCATACACAGGAGAAAAGATTAAAATCCACCCATACGAGCATACCGCGCAGTATTATGAGACGGACCAGATGGGAATCATTCATCATTCCAACTATATCAAATGGATGGAAGAGGCCAGAATGGATCTGATGGATCAGATGGGATTCAGCTACAAGGCGATGGAGGAGATGGAAATCATCAGTCCGGTGCTTTCGGTTAATTGTGAGTATAAGAGCATGGTGCATTTTCATGATACGGTCGTGATTGAGGCACGGATGATTGATTACAACAGTGTGAAGATGAAAATCGTATACCGGATGACGGACAAGGAGACTGGGGAGCTGCGTGCGGTTGCACAGAGTGAGCACTGCTTTTTGAGCAACAGCGGAAAGCCGATTTCCTTAAAGCGGTCTTATCCGGAGATTGATACGAAGTTTTTTACTTTATATGATGAAGATGGGGAAGAGATTACGGAACCATAAAAAGAGTGAAAATCGAAAGGTAAGGAGTCATCCATGAGCGAAAAGCTGGTTTTGATCGATGGACATAGTATATTAAACAGAGCCTTTTTCGGCATTCCGGATTTATCAAATTCCGAGGGACTGCATACAAATGCGGTGTATGGGTTTTTAAATATTTTATTCCGTATTTTAGAAGAAGAGCAGCCGGATTATCTGACCGTTGCGTTTGATGTGAACGCGCCCACGTTCCGCCATCAGATGTACGCGGATTATAAAGGGACGAGAAAGCCGATGGCTGCAGAGCTGCGGGAGCAGGTGCCTGTGATGAAGGAAATGCTGCAGGCAATGGGAGTTACCGTTGTAGAAAAAGCCGGATATGAGGCGGATGATCTGCTTGGCACGATTGCAAAGCGGGCAGAAGCGCGGGGGATGCTTGTTTCGATTGTATCTGGTGACAAGGACCTGCTGCAGCTTGCGTCGGAGCAGATTAAAATCCGGATCCCAAAGACGAAAAAGACCGGAACCGAGGTCGAGGATTATCTGGCCGGACAGGTGAAGGAAAAGTATAGTGTTACGCCTTTGGAGTTTATTGACGTAAAGGCGCTGATGGGCGATACTTCGGATAATGTCCCGGGGGTGCCGGGCATCGGGGAAAAGACGGCGGTGAAAATCATCAGCCAGTATGGCAGCATTGAGAATGCGTATGCGCATATTGATGATATGCCAAAGTCCAAAGTGCGTGAGTCATTCCGGGAAAACTATGAAAAGGCGCAGTTTTCCAAAAAGCTTGTTACGATTGATACCAACGCGGATCTGGAGTATGATCCTGCGCAGGCAAAGCTGGGCAATCTATATACACCGCAGGCTTATGAGCTGTGCCGGCGTCTGGAATTTAAAAATATGCTGACGCGGTTTCAGGGGCAGAGTGAAATCACGGATACGGGTGCTGGAAAAGTGAAAGAGTATTTTCAAAAAATAACGGATGCCGGAAAGGCCAGACAGATTCTGGAGCGGCTTACGAAGACAGAAACATCCGCTGTCCAGCTGTTAGAGGAGCACGGAAAAATCTGCGGGATAGCGGCGGCTGTTTCTGAAAAGGAAATTTACTTTCTTCCATGCGGACAGACAGCAGAAGATCCGGATGATTTGTCAGGACAGGAGCTGTGCGGGTGGCTTGCAAAGATTCTGACAGCGGGTGGCTGTGTGGCGTCTTTTGATGTCAAGCATGCGTTAAAATATGTAGCTATACCGGCGCAGAAACAGCTGTTTGACGTTACGATTGCGGCTTATTTATTAAATCCTTTAAAGAGCGAATATCATTATGAAGATCTTGCAAAAGATTATCTGGGAGTTCTGGTTCCGTCCAGAGCGGATTTGCTCGGAAAGCTTTCTTATGAGGAGGCTGTCCGCACAGAGCCGCAAAAGCTTCTGGAGGCCGTCTGTTATCCGGTTTATGTCGCTTATGCGGCGGCGGATATTTTAAAGCGCAGGCTGGAAGAGTCGGGGATGCTGGAGCTGTTTTCGGAGATTGAAATGCCGTTAGTCTATACGCTTTCAGATATGGAAAAGGAGGGCATCCGCTGCGAGGCGGCTGCGCTGGAGGAGTATGGCAGGCAGCTGCAGGAGCGGCTGGAGGAGCTGGAAACGATCATTTATGAAGGCGCCGGAGAGACGTTTAATATCAATTCGCCGAAGCAGCTGGGTGTGATTTTGTTTGAGAAGCTGAAAATGCCGTATGGGAAAAAGACGAAAACCGGGTATTCGACCGCGGCGGATGTGCTGGACAAGCTGGCGCCGGAATATCCGCTTGTGGCGCAGATTCTGGAATACCGTCAGCTGGCCAAGCTAAAGTCGACGTATGCGGACGGGCTGGCTGCGGTGATCGGGCCGGACGGGCGGATTCATACGACGTTTAACCAGACGATCACGGCGACCGGACGGCTGAGCAGCACGGAGCCGAATCTGCAGAATATCCCGATCCGGATGGAGCTGGGACGGCTGATCCGGAAAGTATTTCTGCCAAAGGAAGGCTGTGTGTTTCTGGATGCGGATTATTCGCAGATTGAGCTGCGAGTGCTGGCGCATATGTCCTCAGATGAAAACCTGATTCAGGCGTATAAGCAGGCGCAGGATATCCACCGGATGACAGCCTCACAGGTCTTTCATATTCCGTTTGAGCAGGTGACGGATCTGCAGCGCAGAAATGCCAAAGCCGTGAATTTTGGCATTGTGTACGGCATCAGCTCGTTTGGACTGAGTCAGGATCTGAGCATTACGAGAAAAGAAGCGCAGGATTATATTGAGCAGTATTTTCAGACGTATCCGGGCGTCCGGGCTTTTTTGGACAAAATGGTAAAAGAAGCAAAAGAGAACGGAAAAGTCGTCTCGATGTTTGGGCGGATTCGTCCGGTGCCGGAGATCCGGTCCAGTAATTATATGCAGCGTTCTTTTGGGGAGCGTGTGGCGATGAATTCCCCGATCCAGGGTACAGCGGCGGATATTATTAAAATCGCGATGAACCGGGTGCATGACAGGCTTCTGGCAGAAGGGCTGAAATCCAGACTGATCCTGCAGGTGCACGATGAGCTGCTGGTCGAGACTTACAAACAAGAGATAGAACAGGTATCAGAAATATTAGAACAGGAGATGCATCATGCGGCAGATCTGGCAGTTGCTCTGGAGATAGATATGCATTCTGGCACGAACTGGTATGAGGCAAAGTAGATGGAAGAAACGGTCAGGGTGAACGGAATGAAATTTATTGGAATAACGGGCGGTGTCGGCGCTGGGAAGTCTACGATACTTGCCTATCTGAGAAAAAATTACAGGGTCAGGACACTTGTTGCGGATGAAGTTGCCCATGATATTATGGAACCAGGATATGACTGTTATGTAAGGCTGCAGAAGGAATTTGCACAGGAGAAAATATGGCTCCATAACGGCAGATTTAACAGACAGCGTCTCGCGGAGGTTATTTTCGCGGACGAGGAAAAACGGGAACGGCTCAACAGCATCGTCCATCCTGCGGTGAAGGAATATATTCTAAAGGAAGTAGAAAAAGAACGCCGGAGCGGTTCGACGGATTACGTCGTGCTGGAAGCGGCGCTGCTGATTGAAGACGGTTATGGTCAGATATGCGATGAACTGTGGTATGTCTATGTGACAGAGGAAAACCGCAGACAGCGTCTGATCGAAAACCGTGGCTATACAGATGAAAAAATAGAGCAGATGTTTGCGGCGCAGCTGACCGAAGGGGAGTACCGCAGACACTGTCAGGTGGTCATAGATAATAACGGACCGATTGCGCAGGTTTATTTGCAGCTGGCGCAGCTGCTGAATGATAAAGGAGACAGAAACATGGATAGAGCACCCGGTCGGGAGGACAGACGAAAGGACGCACAGAAGGAGGAAGAGCTGCAATACGTATTCGGACTGGATATCGGTACGCGCAACGTGGTAGGTACGGTAGGTTATAAAAAAGATAAGGAATTTATTGTCGTTGCACAGTATGCGATGGAGCATGAGACAAGAGCCATGCTGGATGGGCAGATTCATGATATCGGCCGCGTCGGGCGTACGATTTCTGTCATAAAAGAAAAGCTGGAAGACCAGATCGGACAGGAGCTGACGGAAGTATGTATTGCCGCCGCCGGGCGTGTATTAAAGACGGTTACGACTTATGTGGAACACGAGTTTCCGGAAGAGACGGTTGTGACAGGGGAGCATATTCATACACTGGACCTGCTCGGTGTGGACAAAGCGGCACAGGAATTGAAGCAGGCAAATGATACAAAATACAAGTTTTACTGTGTCGGCTATTCGGTCATGAAATACTATATCAACGATGAGATTTTTTCCAACCTGGAGAGCCATAAGGCGGACCGGATTTCCGAAAAAATCATCGTAACATTTCTGCCGGAAGACGTTGTGGACGGACTGTACATGGCTGTCGGATTTGCGGGGCTTACGGTAGCAAATATGACGCTGGAGCCAATTGCCGCGATTGACGTGGCGATTCCGGAAAACTTCCGTATGCTGAACATTGCGCTCGTGGATGTGGGCGCGGGGACGTCGGATATTTCCCTGACGAGAGATGGCAGTATTATCGCCTATGGCATGATCCCGTTTGCCGGAGACGAGCTGACAGAGATGATTGTCCAGCATTATCTGGTGGATTTTAAGATGGCGGAGCATATCAAGCTGTCAGCGGCTGTGGATGATGAGATCGAGTTTGAGGACATTATGAGCCTGAAGCATACGATCAAGGCAGAAGAAGTATGGAAGCTGACAGAGCCGTTAGTCGATAAAATGACGACGGACGTTGCTGAAAAGATCAAAGAGCTGAACGGGGACCAGAGCGTCAGCGCCACATTTATTGTCGGCGGCGGCGGAAAGATTCACGGATTTGACGAGATGCTGGCAAAGAAGCTGGAGCTGCCGCAGGAGCGCGTGGCGCTGCGCGGGGAGGAAGTATTAAAGGAAGTTACCTTTTTGCAGGAGGATATCGTAAAAGATCCGCTGCTCGTCACGCCGATTGGTATCTGTCTGAATTATTATGAGCAGAAAAATAACTTTATTATGGTACGGTTTAACGGGGAACGGCTAAAGCTGTATGATAATAATAAGCTGACGATCGTAGACGCGGCGATACAGGCCGGATTTCCGAATGACCAGCTGTTTCCAAAGCGCGGGCGGGAGATCAACTTTACGGTAAACGGCAGGCCGCGCATCGTACGGGGAGATGCCGGAGAAGCGGCGATTATCCGGATGAATGATCGTCCGGCTTCGATCAATACGCCGATCGAGCCAAACTGCGTTATTACAATCGAACCTTCCACGGCAGGCCGGGAGGCGCATTATCTTGTAGGCCAGCTGGAAGAATATCACAGCTCGACGATCACGTTTGAGGTAAACGGCAAGCTGATTACCTGTCCGCGTTATGTGGAGGTAAACGGCATTCTGGAACCGCCGACATATGAGATTAAAGAGCATGACGCGATCGTAACGAGGAGCTTTTATACGGTGGCGCAGCTGGCGGAATTTATGGATGTCGAGCTGGATATGGATGCGGATATTCTGGTAAACAACCGCGTAGAGGATCTGCAGGCGCTTGTCTATGAGAACTTCAGCGTGGACTGGAAGGTGATCTCGTACCGCTCCACTCCGCAGGACGTCTATCCGGATGCACCGCCAAAAAGACTGCCGCAGCCTGCCGTTACAATCGGAGCGCAGCTGCAGGAAAGAGCCGCAGAAAAGACAGCTGTTCCGGCTCTGCCGCAGGAGATACCTGCCCTGCCGCACAATCCGGCCGTTCAGCCGCCTGTCATACCGGTACAGCCGGATCCGGAGGCTCTGCCGCAATTGTCCCAGGAGCCGGCTGTGCAGGCTGGAAGTATGCCGGTACAGCCGCAGGAGGCATCCCGTCCGGAGGCAGGATTGCAGGTGCAGGATGCGGAGATACAGCGGCAGAGTGCGGCAATGCAGCTTCAGGATCAGCCGGTACAGCGGCAGAGTGTGCCAGTACAGCCGCAGGAAACAGAAATACAGCGGCAGAGTGTGTCAGTACAGCCACAGGAAACAGAAATACAGCGGCAGAGTGTTCCGGTGCAGCCGCAAGATGAGGTAACGCAGGGACAAACAGTGCAGCGGCAGAGTGTGGTAACGCAGGAAGCGGCAGTACAGCGGCAGAGTATGCCGGTACAATGTCAGGAACCAGCAGCACAGTCCCAGAGTGCGATTACGCAGCCGCAGGAATCCCGGGAAGCAGCACAGTCCCAGAGTGCGATTACGCAGCCGCAGGAATCCCGGGAAGCAGCACAGCCCCAGAGTGTGCCGGTACAGCCACAGAGCGCTGTCATGCAGCCACAGGAAAGTGGGATTCATACGGACAGGATTTTGCAGGATGTGGCAGCCGCAGAGCTGTCTGGAACTGCAGTGGAGCTGCCGGAAGAATTACCGCCGCTGCCAGAGCTTTCTGCTGCAGGTCAGGATCCGGATAGCGTTTCCGGCCGCAGTGCTGCGGACAGGGCTGACGGTGGCAGGGAAATCCCGCAGGCACAGGATCCGGCAGGTCAGGCGGTGGTTCCGCCTGCGGATGCGGAAGTGCTGCTGGATGTTGTAAAAGATACGCTGGCAGGTACGCCTGCGGATGCGGCGTATACGGGGCCGGCTTCGGCAGCGTCGCCTGTGCAGGAACAGGCAGAGCCTTCCTGCGCGGTGATGGTAAACGGCGAGACGATTACGATGAAAAACAGGAAAGAATATATTTTTGTAGATATTTTTGATTATATTTTATTTGATCTGTCACAGTCACGCGGACGGATGCTTGTGACACAGGTGAACGGGGAAGATGCACAATATACGCAGCTGCTGCATCCGGGAGATAAAATCGATATTTATTGGAAGGAAAACTAACATGGAATTATGTAGTATTGCAAGCGGCAGCAGCGGGAACTGTATCTGTGTCGGTACAGATGCGTCCCATCTGCTGGTGGATGCCGGGATCAGCGGGAAACGGATTGAGACAGGATTAAATTCGGTCGGGTTAAAAACGAGTGAGATGAAAGCCATTCTCGTTACGCATGAGCATATCGACCATATTGCAGGGCTTGGCGTGCTGGCCAGACGGTATGGACTGCCGGTCTATGGTACGCAGGGGACGCTGGATGCCATATGCGGTGTGCGGTCGGTCGGAAAGATTGATCCGTCTTTGCTGCATCCGGTTGTTCCGGGCCAGGAGTTTGCGGTCGGGGATATGATGGTGCATCCGGTATCCATCTCCCATGACGCGGCGGATCCGGTTGCTTATATTATGAAGACAGACAGTAAAAAAATCGGTGTGATCACAGATCTTGGGACTTATGATGACAGTCTGGTTCAGACGCTGCAGGATATGGACATTTTGCTGCTGGAGGCCAATCACGATGTACGCATGCTGCAGACAGGCAGTTATCCCTATCCGTTAAAGCAGCGGATCTTAGGCGACAGGGGACATTTGTCGAATGTACTGTCCGGACAGCTGCTGGGCCGGCTGCTGCATGACCGGTTCCGGGCGGTTGTGCTCGGACATCTGAGTAAGGAAAATAATTTCGCGGAGCTTGCCTATGAGACGGTGCGTCTGGAAGTATCGATGGGAGAAAATCCTTATAAAGGAGATGATTTTCCGATTTATGTGGCAAAGCGGAATGAAGCGTCGCAGATGATCTGTGCGTGAGTATAAAAGAAAGAGAGAAAAAACATGGAGCAGACAGCAGAAAAACGGTCGGATAAAACGATTATTACCGTACTTGGCAAAGATACGGTTGGGATTATCGCAAAAGTTTGTACGTATTTATCAGAAAAAAATATCAATGTACTGGATATTTCCCAGACGATTGTACAGGGATATTTTCATATGATGATGATCGTGGAAATGAGCGGATCCGAAGTGTCGTTTTCCAGATGTTCCAAAGAGCTGGACGAAATTGGTGAAAAAATCGGCGTCAGCATCAAATGCCAGAAAGAAGAAATCTTCGAAAAAATGCACCGGATTTGAAAGTGCAGAATGCACCGGATATGGTAAAGAAATAGAAATATAGAGAAAGGATGCTGAAACAGCGGATTTCCCATGATAAATATACGAGAAGTAGCAGAGACAAATAAGATGATCGAGCAGGAAAATCTGGATGTACGTACGATTACGATGGGCATCAGCCTGTTGGACTGCATCGATTCGGATTTGGATACATTAAATGAAAAAATATACAATAAAATAACGACGACGGCAAAAGATCTCGTAGCAGTTGGCCAGAAGATTGAAAACAGCTACTGCATACCGATTGTCAACAAACGCATTTCCGTGACTCCGGCTGCCCTGATTGGCGGATCGGCGTGTAAGACGCCGGAGGATTTTGTGACGATTGCCCGTACGCTGGACCGCGCGGCTAAAAAGACAGGTGTAAATTTTATCGGCGGATATTCAGCGCTTGTATCCAAAGGAATGACTCCTTCAGATGAGAACCTGATCCGCTCAATTCCGCTGGCGCTGGCGGAGACGGATTTTGTATGCAGCTCGGTCAATGTGGGCTCGACAAAGACGGGGATCGATATGGACGCTGTCCGGTTAATGGGAGAGATTATCAAAGAGACTGCGGAGCGCACAAAGGAAAGAGATTCGATCGGCTGTGCGAAACTGGTCGTTTTCTGCAACGCACCGGATGATAATCCGTTTATGGCAGGTGCGTTTCACGGAGTGACAGAGGCAGACGCGGTCATTCATGTCGGCGTCAGCGGGCCGGGAGTCGTAAAAACAGCGCTGGAGCAGGTGCGGGGAGAGAGCTTTGAGGTGCTGTGTGAAACGATTAAAAAGACGGCGTTTAAAATCACCCGTGTGGGCCAGCTCGTTGCGCAGGAGGCTTCCAGACGTCTGGGAGTCCCGTTTGGCATTATCGATCTGTCACTGGCGCCGACACCGGCAGTCGGAGACAGCGTGGCGGATATTCTGCGTGAAATCGGTGTGGAATATGCAGGAGCGCCTGGCACGACGGCAGCGCTGGCGCTGTTAAACGATCAGGTAAAAAAAGGCGGCATTATGGCGTCCTCTTATGTCGGAGGTTTAAGCGGCGCGTTTATTCCGGTCAGCGAGGATCAGGGGATGATTGACGCCGTGGAAGCAAAAGCACTGACGCTGGAAAAGCTGGAAGCAATGACCTGTGTCTGCTCGGTGGGGCTGGATATGATCGCAATTCCCGGAGATACAAAAGCCTCTGCGATATCCGGAATCATTGCCGACGAGATGGCGATTGGAATGATTAACCAGAAGACGACAGCAGTCCGGCTGATTCCGGTGGCAGGCAGGGACGTCGGCGGAAAGGCAGAGTTTGGCGGTCTGCTTGGATATGCACCGGTTATGCCGGTCAATCCGTATGACTGCAGCGCGTTTATCAATCGTACTGGCAGGATTCCGGCGCCGGTCCATAGTTTTAAAAATTAATGATGGGTAAAATCATAGTATTATGCAGACATGCGGTGGAAACACTGACCTATTTTTCCATGCAGCTGGCAGAAGCGTTTACAGCATGGGGATATGAGATTTTCTGGATGGATTTTGAAAAAACCGGACTGAGCGCATGGAAGCTGCGCCAGATCGTTCCGCAAAAAGAAGCCGTACTGCTTACGTTTAACTTTATCGGTTTAAGCGGGGAAGAGGAGCTGTGGGAGTTTTCCGATGAGGGAGAACCGGTCCGCAGTCTCTGGGAAAAGCTGGATATGCCGTGTCTGAACATTATGGTGGACCATCCGGTTTATTATGCGCAGGCACTGCAGTATCCGGCGGGAAATCTGCGCACATTCTGTATTGACAGGGATCATGTGGCTTTTATGAAACGGTTTTATCCGCATATTTTTTGTGAATTTCTGCCGCTCGCTGGTAATTGTCAGATAAAAGACAGCAGTTTTGTGCCGGAAACAGACGAAATGATGTATGAACAGTGGATGCGGCGTCCCTATACACTCGCATTTACCGCGAATTATGTGCCGGTCAGAGAAATCGAACGCCAGTTTGCGGCGATGGAGCCGGAGTACCGGGAGTTTTATTATGGTATGATAGAATCGCTGATCCAGGAGCCGGACCAGAATCTGCTTTCCTGTATGGAAACACATCTGCGCCGCGAGATACCGGATCTGAGCGACGTGGATTTGTGCAAAGCCATGAGCACCATGCCGGCAGTTGACCTGTGGATCCGTACGTATTTTCGGGAAAAAACCGTACGGATTCTTGTGGATGGCGGAATCAGGGTACATGTATCCGGCAAGGACTGGGAAAAAATCTCCTGTGACCATCCGGAAAATCTGATCTGCACCGGACGGATGGTAAATTCCGCGGACTGCGTACGTGCGATGGCACAGGCAAAGCTGGCGCTGAATACGATGCCGTGGTTCAAAGACGGAGCGCATGACCGTATTTTCACAGCCATGCTGCAGGGGACGGCGGCGCTTACGGACGGCAGTGCCTATCTGCGGGAGCAGTTTTGGCATATGGATACACTTGTCTATTATGATCTGCATCATCTGGACGAGCTGCCGGAGCAGGTGCGGGAGCTGCTTGCCCATCCGCGGCGGCTGTTTGATATGGCATGCCGCGGACAGGCAGCCGCACGGCAGGCACATATGTGGAAGCACCGTGCGCAGCAGTTAAAAAATTACATGTAAAAAATTATATGTAAAACATATGCGGAAGCGAATCTGGCAGAAGTATGTGAATGAATATCAGAACGGATAGCGGAAGCGAATCCGGCAGAAGCATGCGAATGAAGATCAGAACGAATGAAGATCAGAACGAATAAAGATCAGAACGAATGAAGATCAGAAGCTGTCAGGAAAAGGCTTTCAGATAAAAAGAAGGAGGAACAAACTATGCAGACTGCATCTTTGGAGCATATTTTAAAAGCGAATACTTATCCGGGCAGGGGGATTGTCATCGGTTTATCTGCGGACCAGAAATATGCCATAACGGCTTATTTTATTATGGGACGCAGTGTGAACAGCCGCAACCGCATTTTTGTGACGGACGGGGAAGGCATCCGCACGCAGGCATTTGATCCTGCAAAGCTGAGTGATCCAAGCCTTGTTATCTATGCGCCGGTACGTGTGCTCGGCAATAAGACGATCGTGACAAACGGCGACCAGACAGATACAATCTACGAAAGGATGGATTATCAGCAGACTTTCGAGCAGGCGCTGCGGACCAGAACCTACGAACCAGACGCTCCGAACTATACTCCGCGTATTTCCGGTATCCTGCACATTGAAAATGGCAGCTATAACTATGCCATGTCGATTTTAAAGAGCAATGAAGGAAATCCGGATTCCTGCTGCCGTCACACGTATACTTATGAGCATCCGCTGGCAGGCGAGGGCAGGTTGATCCATACCTATCTGGGAGACGGTGATCCGCTGCCATCGTTTGAGGGCGAGCCGGTACGCGTCGCGGTCGAAGGAACGATTGATACGTTTACGGATCAGATTTGGACCAGTTTAAATGAAGAAAATAAAGTATCGCTATTTGTACGCTTTATTGAGATCGGAACCGGAAAATATGAGACAAGGATTGTAAACAAAAATTGCTGAATATGTATGAATTAATCAGACAGGAAGGCCGTGCAAAACGGGGTGTTTTCCATACGGTACATGGAGATATCCAGACACCGGTCTTTATGAATGTAGGAACCTGCGGCGCGGTCAAGGGCGCCGTATCGACGGATGACCTGCGGGGAATCAAAACACAGGTGGAATTGTCCAATACGTATCATCTGCATGTGCGTCCGGGAGATCAGCTGATCAGGCAGATGGGCGGCCTGCACCGCTTTATGGCATGGGACAGACCGATCCTGACGGACTCTGGTGGATTTCAGGTATTTTCGCTGGCCAGTCTGCGCAAGATCAAAGAAGAGGGAGTATACTTCCAGTCACATGTAGACGGACGGAAGATCTTTATGGGACCGGAACAGAGTATGCAGATCCAGTCCAATCTGGGCTCCACGATCGCGATGGCTTTTGATGAATGTCCGTCCAGCCGCGCAGACCGTACGTATGTGCAAAATTCCGTAGACCGTACGACCCGCTGGCTGGGCCGGTGCCAGGAAGAAATGAAGCGCCTGAACAGTCTGGAAGACACAGTGAACAGGCACCAGATGCTGTTTGCCATTAATCAGGGCGCGGTCTTTGAAGATATCCGGATTGATCATGCGAAACGGATCGCGGAAATGGAGCTGGACGGCTATGCGCTGGGCGGACTTGCTGTCGGCGAGACACACGAGGAAATGTATCACATTCTGGACGTGACCGTCCCGCATCTGCCGGTCAATAAGCCGACGTATCTGATGGGGGTCGGCACACCGGAAAACATCCTGGAAGGCGTGGCCCGCGGCGTGGACTTTTTTGACTGCGTCTATCCGACCAGAAACGGACGGCACGGACATGTCTATACGAACCAGGGCAAACGGAATCTGTTCAACAAACAGTATGAGACAGACATGCGTCCGATCGAAGAAGGATGCCAGTGCCCGGCATGCCGGACATACAGCCGGGCTTATATCCGGCATCTGTTAAAAGCGAAAGAGATGCTGGGGATGCGGCTGTGCGTGCTGCATAATCTGTATTTTTACAATACGATGATGGAAGAAATCCGGGATGCGCTGGAGAAAGGGAATTTTGCGGAGTATAAGAAGAAAAAGCTGGAGGGATTTCGCGGAGAATAAGGTTGGGATGTGCTTCCCGGTTTGTGGAGAATTTATCCCAAATTTAGGAGTCATAGCGGGCTATTCCATAGGAGCGGACTTAAGTGGAAATGCAACAATTTACATAAAAGTGTTGCGTATTGTATTGGCTACGCGGACGCAGGGAGAGGACATTTGCCCCGTCTGCTGTGTCCGTTCCAGAATGCAGGAAGCATATTGGCCTCCCGAACGCCGGATGAGGGAAGCGGCCCTGTTTCATTGTTCCGGTTTCCAGAATGTAAGAAGCTCTAAGTATTCTGCATCTACACTGTGGTACCGGACGGGCGCGACACCTACTTCGCTCTGGCGTTCCGCCAGCAGCTAAAGGTG